>JASHOI010000558.1 GCA_030041195.1 Streptosporangiaceae bacterium
GGGCCGGGCGGCGCGCAGCGTATCGGCACCCGGCGGCCTGCCGGGTGCGTTGCCCGTGGCGCTGCTCGCGGTGCTGCAGCCGCGCGAGGAGGCCGATCCGTCCGGCGCCAGGGACATCGCTGCCGCGGCGGCGTTCGCGGCGCACCGGCCCGCCGCGGTGATCGGAGCGCACCTGCAGCACCAGGTGCCGGCCGGCACCGTCAGCGCGGCCCCCGGCACCGTGAACGCGTCGGTCGACGACTTCGAGATCCGGGTCGAGGGAACCCCCGGTCACGCCGGGTACCCGCACCTGGCCGTCGACCCGGTGCCCGCGCTCTGCCAGGCGGTGCTGGCGCTGCAGCAGATCGCCAGCAGGCGCACCGACCCCACACACGCCGTCGTGGCATCGGTCGGCACGCTCCAGGCGGGCCAGGCAACGAACGTGATCCCGGGCGCGGCCTCGGCACGGGGCACGCTGCGGGCGCTCGACCCTGCCGACCGGCCGCTGCTGCGCGACGCGCTGCGGGAGATCGCGGAGCACACCGCCCGCTCGTACGGCTGCCGGGCCACGGTGACGATACAGGAGAGCGAGCCCGCGCTGGTCAACAGCGAGCCACTGGCCGCCGCGAGCTGGCCGGTGCTCCGTGAGGCCGGATTCGGCATCGACACCTCGTTCCGGTCCTGCGGCGCCGATGACTTCTCCTTCTACTCCCCTGTCGCGCCGGTGCTGATGCTGTTCGTCGGCTCCGGCGGCGCATTCACCCTGCACCATCCGGAGTTCCTGCCCCCCGACGAGGCCGTCGGCCAGGTGGCCAACGTCATGCTGGCCGGCTACCTGGCCGCGCTGACCGTGCTCTTATCAGCGATCTTTCCTCGCCGCCCTGGCGCCAACCTGACCCCACGTCGATGTACCAAAGGGCTTGTTAGAACCGGCCCATCGGTACATCGATGAGCAGGTAGGTGGCCCGTGAACGGGTCTGGGGCGCCGCCGGGACCGCGGCAGGGCCCGGCCGGGCGTGCATAGTAGATCTATATAGGTTGAGCTATGCTTATAGCCTATGGCGACTGAAGACCCGGTGACCAGTGCGGATGACCGGAACGCGATCGGGGAGGCGCTGTACGGGCTGGTGACGCTCGCGGTCAAGAACGGGCCGCGGGAGATCAGCCTGACCGCTGCTTCCACGCTGGCCACGCTGGACCGGACCGGTGCCCGGCGGCTCACCGACCTCGCGGTGATCGAGGGGGTCACCCAGCCGTCGATGAGCGTGCTGGTGACCGGACTCGAGCAGGCGGGGCTGGCCGAGCGCCGGCCCGACCCGGCCGACAAACGCGTGGTGCTGGTGGCGCTGACCCCGGCCGGGGCCGACTACATCCATGCCCGGCGGCGCGCTGGCGCCGCGACCTTCGCCGACCTGATCGACAAGCTTCCCGATGACGAGGCGGCTGCCCTGGCGGCCGCGGTGCCCGCGATGAACCGGCTCCGCGATCTTGACAATGACCGCAGGGCCGCCGCGGCTGGCCGCACCCCCACGACGGCACCCGGCGCTGGTCCCGAGGACCACGGCCGGTGAGCGCGGTCCACGCCGGCCGGCCGGGTGCCGGTCACTCGGCGCCGGTTAACCCGTTCCGCCAGCCCAAGGCCGTCTACGCGGTCGCGTTTGCCTGCGTGGTGTCGTTCATGGGCATCGGCCTGGTGGACCCGATCCTGCCGGCCCTTTCCAAACAGCTGAAGGCCTCGCCGAGCTCGGTCGAGCTGCTGTTCACCAGCTACCTCGTGGTGACCGCGGTGGCCATGCTGGTCACCGGGTGGGTGTCCAGCCGCATCGGCGGCAAGCGGACGCTGATCGCCGGGCTGATCCTTATCGTGCTGGGCAGCGCGGCGGCGGGGGCATCGCACTCGATCGGGGAGATCATCGGCTTCCGCGCCGGGTGGGGACTTGGCAACGCCCTCTTCATCGCCACTTCGCTCGCGGTGATCATCGGTGCGGCGTCCGGCGGGTTCGCCGGGGCGATCATCCTGTACGAGACCGCCCTGGGTATCGGCATCGCGATGGGCCCCTTGGTCGGCGGCGAACTCGGCGGCATCAGCTGGCGTGGCCCGTTCTTTGGCGTCACCGTGCTGATGTCGATCTCGCTGATCGCCACGATCGCGTTCGTCGACAAGACGCCGCAGCCGAAACGCAAGACCTCGATCACCGAGCCGCTGCGGGCGCTGCGCCACCGCGGCCTGCTGATCATGAGCCTGACCGCGCTGTGCTACAACTGGGGCTTCTTCACCCTGCTCGCGTACACGCCGTTCCCGATGCACCTGGGCATCCACGAGCTCGGGTACGTGTTCACCGGCTGGGGCATCCTGGTCGCGATCTTCGCCGTGTTCGTCGCGCCCCGCGCGCAGCGGCGGTTCGGCACGCCGAAGAGCCTGTACGTGAACCTGGCGCTGCTCGCCGCAGACCTGGTGGTCATCGCCGCGTTCACCTCGTCGCAGATCACGCTGATCGTCGCGGTGATCGTCTCCGGCGCGTTCGTCGGGCTGAACAACACGCTGACCACCCAGTCCGTGATGCTCGTCGCCCCCGTCGAGCGCCCGGTCGCCTCGGCCGCCTACGGCTTCGTGCGGTTCATCGGCGGCGGCCTGGCCCCGTACTGCGCCGCCCGGCTGGCCGCCGCGCTTAACGTTCATGTCCCCTTCTACCTGGGCGCCGGCACGGTGGTGGTCGCGATCGTGATCCTGTCAACCGGGCACTCGCTGCTGACCCGGGCGGAGCGGCAGCTCGCGGAGGCGCCCGGCGGCACGGGGACCGGGGAGCCGGAGGCTCCGGCCGAGGCCGGCGCCGCGCCGATCGTGGTGGCCGTCGGGGTGGGGTCGCGCTCGGCGGACGTGACCGACGCCGCGATCAGCCTCGGCCGGGTGCTGAACGCGCCGATCGAGGTGCTGCACGTGCTGGAGACGGACGTCGTGGGCGACCAGGTGATCGACGCGGAGAGCGCCGAGGCGGCCAGAACGATCATCGCGGACACCGTTGGCCGGCTGCGCTCGGCCGGGATCTCGGCGAACGGACAGGTGCTGCGCGTGATCGGCGATCACGGCGGCACCGGGCAGCGGATCGCCGAGGCCGCCGCCGAGCGTGGCGCCCGCATGATCATCATCGGCTCGCCGTCGGACGGCGGCTCCGCTGGGCTCTTCGATGCCAGCCTGACCAGCCAGCTCATCCGGAACGCCCGGTGCGAGGTACACCTCGTGCCGATTCCCGCGGCGCGCCCGCTCGAGGACGCCGAGCTACGCTCGACCTAAGGGGGTAGTACCGCTCACCGTGCCGCTGTGCCTTGCTGCCGAGGAACCCGAAGCCGGGCCGTGGCGCGCGGAGCGGTTCGTCGCCGTCGCGGCCGCCGTGATGCGTTCTGGCCACGGTGGGGGTGCTGACCGTCGCCCGCTGATTCTGGCCGTCGACGGGCGCAGCTCCAGCGGCAAGACCACGCTGGCGGCGCGGCTGCGGCACGTCGTCGCCGGATCGGCCGTCGTGCACACCGATGACGTCGCCTGGCGGCACTCCCGGTTCGGCTGGGCCGACCTGCTGATCGACGGCGTTCTGACCCCCGCACATGCCGGACGGCCGGTGTCCTTTCGCCCGCCCCGGTGGGACGAACATCAGCGCCCGGGCGCGATCGAGGTGCCGGCCGACTGCCCGCTGCTGATCGTCGAGGGCGTCGGCGCTGCCCGCCGGGAAACCGCGCACCTTACCGACGCGGCCATCTGGGTCCAGGCCGACGAGCGCGAAACCGAGCGCCGCAACCTCGCCCGGGTGGGCCAGCCCGGCGACTCACCAACGGTGCAGCAGCTGCGCGACTGGATGGCTGAAGAAATACCGTTCCTGGCCAGCCAGCGGCCCTGGGAACGGGCCGGCCTCATCGCCTGCGGTACCCCGCGGATTTCCGTTGACTCTGCTACCGAGCTCGTGATCGCGCCGCCTCTGCGGCGCTAGCGGCTGGCCACGAGACTGGCCAGAGCGAGCGCCGCGCCGGCCATGGCCAGAGCGCGGGTATCGGTCAGGAATCGAGAAGCGCCGGTTTCCGGCCTTGCCTAGCGTGATCTGCATGGCTTCCATCGAATACGTCACACTCGACGTGGCCGACATCACGGCCGCCAAGCGCTTTTACACCGACGCCTTTGGTCTGGGCACTCAGCTGCGCCTGCGGGCCTCGGAAGAACCGACCGACGGCTTCCGTGGCTTCACGCTCTCGCTCGTTGTGTCGCAGCCGGCCACGGTTGATGCACTCATCGGCCCCGCGCTGGACGCCGGTGCCACGCCGCTGAAGCCGGCCGCGAAGTCTTTCTGGGGCTACGGCGGCGTCGTGCGGGCTCCGGATGGGACGATCTGGAAGGTGGCGACCTCGGGCAAGAAGGACACCGATCCGGCCAGCCGCCAGATCGACCAGGTCGTGGTCCTGCTGGGAGTCGCGGACGTGGCCGCGAGCAAGCGGTTCTACGTTGACCACGGCCTCGCCGTGGCGAAGAGCTTTGGCCGCAAATACGTCGAGTTCGACAGCGCGTCGGGGCCCATCAAGCTGGCGCTCTACGGGCGCCGTGCCCTCGCCAAGGACGCCGGTGTCTCCCCCGACGGCACCGGATCGCATCGGCTCATGATCGGCAGCGATGCCGGGCCGCTCACCGACCCGGACGGGTTCACGTGGGACGCCGCATCGCTTCCAGGCGGGCCGCGCGACGTAGGATCGTACGTGTGACCAGCAGACCTGCCTCCGCGCAGCACCTGCGCGATCTCGCGATTCTGCGCCGCGTCCGCGACTGGATCGACCGGGAGTACGCGCAGCCGCTGGATGTGGAGGCGCTCGCCCGCGGCGCGCACATGTCGGCCGGGCACCTCAGCCGCGAGTTCAAGCTCGCCTACGGCGAGTCGCCGTACAGCTACCTGATGACGCGGCGGATCGAGCGCGCGATGGCGCTGTTGCGTCGCGGCGACCTCAGCGTCACCGAGGTCTGTTTCGCGGTCGGCTGCTCGTCGCTGGGCACGTTCAGCACTCGCTTCACCGAGCTGGTCGGCGTGCCGCCGAGCACCTACCGGCGCCAGACGCCACACGCCACAGCGGGCATGCCGCCGTGCGTGGCCAAACAGGTGAGCAGACCGGTCAGGAATCGAGAAGCGTCTGCCGTCGAACCGCAACTAGCGTGACCGGCATGGACATCACCATTCACGCCAGCTTCCTCCCGCACGACGACCCAGAGGCCTCCCTGGCCTTCTGGCGCGACACCTTGGGCTTCGAGGTCCGCAGCGACGTCGGGCAAGGCAAAATGCGCTGGATCACGGTCGGCCCCGCGGGCCAGCCCAGCACGTCCATCCTGCTGGCGCCGCCCGTCACCGACCCCGGCATCACCGATGACGAGCGCCGCACCATCACCGAGATGATGGCCAAGGGCACGTACGGCTGGATCCTCCTGGCCACCAAGGATCTCGACGGCACCTTCGAGCGGGTGCAGGCCGGCGACGCCGAGGTCGTCCAGGAGCCGACCGAGCAGCCGTACGGCATTCGCGACTGCGCGTTCCGCGATCCCGCGGGCAACCTGGTCCGCATCCAGGAACTGCGCTGAGCCGTCCGGCGATCGCCGCCATGTGCCCAGACGCGTACCGTGAGGCGCTGATGCGAGATCTCCAACGCCGCCCGAATCCCGAACCCGGTGAGCTGGACCGCCGCGGCGTCGCGGCAGTGGGTACGGCAGCCAAGAACAGCCCGGCGACGGCGCTCGCCGAGGATGCCCCAGTCGTCAACGACGGCGCTCCTGACCTGCGCTGATCCGATCGCCGGGAGCTCACGGCTGCGGGCCAGGCACCCGGCGGCCGGCCAGGTCAGGTGGGGACCAGGCACCCCGGCGGCCGGCCAGGTCAGAGGCGCGGGCCAGGCACCCCGGCGCCATGGGCCGCGGGCCTGCGGCCCCGCAGCCTGGCCACGGTGGCCCGGAGTTCTTGCACCTGGCGGGTGAGCTCGGCGATGCGGAGCGCGTCGTCGTCGGCGGCCTGCGCCTCGGCGATCTCGCGGATCCTGCGGACCTCGCGGTACAGCGGCTCGATGCCGGCCCCGGCGGGGCCGGGTGCGGTGTCCGCACCCGCTGCGCCTGGCAATGAGCCGCAGTAAGGACAACGGCCTGTCTCGCTCACGGTAACTCCGCGCGACCTCGCAGTTCCTCACGGAGGCATGGCGGCACGTCGGGCGCACGGGCCTCCTTTGCGCGCACGCTACGCGGCGCCCGTGAGGGCGAGCCATGGGCCATTGGCCAAATCAGCGCGGCCTCAATCTGGGGAGCCGCACAAATTCCGAGGCGCGCCGACCGGCGACTGGCGGCCGAACGCGGAACGAATGAGGTGGTGGGTCCCGCGCTGCTGCTGGAGGAACAGCGTGGGCCCCACGACACCATTCGGGGCGCCTGCGGGATCGGGCGGAGAGGCATTGACAGGGGTGGGGCTAGTGCTAGCGTTGGACTTAGCCGATAATGTAACCGGTTACAAACGTAGATTATACCGGAATGTCTCATGGTCACTGTCTATGACATCGCCCGCCAGGCCGGGGTGTCGACCGCCACGGTCTCCCGCGTTCTGCACGGATCCGACCTGGTCCGCCCGGAAACCCGGCGGCGCGTCGTCGACGTGATCGAGCGGCTCGGCTTCGTTCCGGACGGCTCGGCGCAGGGCCTGTCCCGGCGGCGCAAGGACATCATCGGCCTGGTGGCGCTCGAACGGGGTGCCGACGAGATCGACATCGAGCGCAGCAGCCAGCTGTACGTGGACGAGATCGTGCACGCGGTCGAGGGCGTCCTGCGCGGCACCGAGATCTCCTTGCTGCTCTCGTTCGGCCCGCGCGGCGAGTCGTTCGACCGCCGGATCCAGTCGCTGTCCGGCAAGGTCGACGGCCTGCTCATGGCCGAGGACGTGCTGCCCGCAGACCAGCTTGCCGCGCTGGCCCGGAGGGTTCCGCTGGTGCTGATCGCCGGGCCCGCCGACGCGGACGGGCTGGACACGATGGCGGTCGACAACGCAGGAGGGATCCGGGCGGCGGTCACTCACCTGGCTGACGTGCACGGGTACCGGCGGCTGTGCTTCCTGGGCGGGCCGCCCGACTCCCCCGACGCCAGGCAGCGCTTCGCCGCGTTCGGCGACGCGGTCCGTGCCGTTCCCGGGTGCACCGCCGACCCGCCCGTCCGTGGTGACTTCTCCGAGGCCAGCGGCTCGGCCGCGGCGCGCGCCCTGCTCGCGCGCGCCGACCTGCCCGAGGCCGTGGCGTGCGCCAACGACCAGATGGCGATCGGGCTGCTGCAGGAGTTCCGGCGCTCCGGGGTCGCGGTTCCCGGCCGCGTGGCGGTCACCGGCTTTGACGACATCTACCCGAGCAGGCTGACGGATCCGCCGCTGACCACGGTCAGCCAGCCGCTGCGCGAACTCGGCGTGCGCGCGACCCGGCGCCTGCTGACGAGGATCGAGAACCGGGCCCTGCCGCCCGAGACGAACGTGCTGCCGACCCGGGTCATGATCCGGGCCAGCTGCGGCTGCCAGGGGAGGGACACCACCGAAGCGGGAGTGGGGACTCACCGGTAAACCCGAAAGGAGCAGCG
>JASHOI010000006.1 GCA_030041195.1 Streptosporangiaceae bacterium
GGTTGTTATAGGTACCGTCGATATTTATTCCGGCAGTTCCTCTGCGGCGGGCCTGCGCGCGGTAGACCGGGCGTGAGATAGGCGCCTGCAGTGGGGTCGTAGTGGCGATAGTTTGTGGCAGTGGAGGCCGGTTTCGGGAGCGGCGTATCGCCCCAGAGCGCTCAGAGGCGTTGAGTCGGTGCGGGTGGTGCTGTCGCAGGCTACTCCGGTACATGGCCATCCGTCATGAGCTGCCAGATGGCCGTCCTAGATAATGCTCATCTTCACCGGCCTTCCGCGTGTTGCCTCGGGATCTGTCAGAGATTGCGCGACATCCGCTAGTACGGATGTTGCAATATCAAATTCGCGCGGCGCTTCGTCCCTGAACAAAGAGGAGTCCGGCCACAAGACCACTACACGGTCCGCACCCAGAGATCGAATACCCTCCCACAAAAAGTCGGCAAGAGCTTCCCAACTACGGGAACTCATCAGAGGTGGATCCAGAGGGAGAGCGCTCCGGACCGCATCGAAAAATGCTTCACGACCAACTCGGTGGTCGGTTCAGATGACGTACGCAGGAATATTACAACCAACAGCTTTCTGCTTGATTTCATCTGCTTGCCTAGGGTCTATGATGGTTAGACTGAAATCGGATTCCATAGCGGATCGCCTTCCGGCGGTGATCTGCTCTTAGCCTTTACGGATCCGCGCCCCGATGTCCGAGCTTTGAAATAGGTTGCATGTTGTGTCGCTCAACACCTTCGATCCGGCGGGTTAGCCGTCAAGACTCCTTTCGCGCTCTGCGTCAGTCAAAGGCCGAACTCGTATCTGATGATTGTATTCGGCCAGTTGCACGACGACAACGTCTAGGCCGTCTCCCGCATGGTATCTATCAAGATCATTGCCGATGTGCAGTCGATCCATAAAGCCCTTGAAGGGTAGGCCGAGATCGAGCAATAGGCCCCATCTGTCCACTCGGAGGATAGTGGCGCGCATCCTCTGGCCAACAGCCACTAGATAAGGTATTTCTGACCAGTCTTCACTGTTATCCGTCATGGTCTATACCAGAATCTGGGGAACCGGTTTAGATAAGGAAGGAGGTCGCGAGGTACTCCAATTTGCAGGCGCGGACCTCCGTCATATGAAGAGACATGTTGTTTAAAGATCTTTTCAAACACGTCGTTCGGGACTCGAGTTTCGATAATGCCCGGATCATACCCAGACAACCGAGCATATTCCTGGGCGATGGATGGATCGTTGACACCAAAGTAGGCCCGCCCATCCGGATAAGTGCTCCCACCTCCAGGGAAGTTAGAAGGATTATATCCGTTCTCAAAATCTGAAGCGGACTGCCCAGCCGGCGATGCCCTAGTTAGCGACGTGTAGCCGCCCCCGGCATCCTCTAGGTTGGGGCTGCAGTCCGCGCCCATGAGGCCAAAGGGGTCGAGCTGGGTAGTGGGGTTGGGGACGTAGGCGTGGGGGTTGGGGGCGGGGGTCAGGCCGAGCGGGTCGGGGGTGAGGTAGGCGCCGGTGGCGGGGTCGTAGTAGCGGTGGTTGTTGTAGTGCAGGCCGGTTTCGGGGTCGGCGTACTGGCCGGGGAAGCGCAGCGGGGTCGAGGCTCCGCCGGTTGCCCACGTGGTGCTGCCCCATAGCGTGTGCTGCTGATGGCCGGCCAGGGTCCCGTCGGGGCCGATCAGCTCGGACGGGGTGCCGATCAGGTCGGTGATGATCGCGTAGAACCGCTGGTCAACCTCGTCCTGGGGAGCATCGCGCAGCCAGGTGCGCTCGGCCTGCGCCAGGGGGGTGAACGAGCCGGGCTCGTAGTCCCATGTTGTGATCTGCAGCGGCCCGCCGGGACGCTGGCTGGCCTGCTCGATGAGGACGGGGCCGTCCCAGGTGAAGGTCGTCGCCTCAAGCAGGGTGGTGCCGTCCTCGGCGTAGTGCTCCTTGGCGATGCGGCGGCCGAGAGGGTCGTAGCGATACCGCCATTGATGCCCGTCGGGGGTGACGACCTGGGCGAGCCGATCGTAGGCGTCCCACGTGTAGGCCCAGCTTCTGATCTTGCCGGACAGGCTCTTGGACCGGCGAGCCGTGATCCGGCCCTGCGCGTCGTGGGTGTAGCTGTAGTGCCCCGCGTGGCGGATCAGCGTGCCCGAGTAGCCAAGAGTTCCGGCGGCGTCATCCCCGGCAGCCGGGACGCTTGCGCCGGTCAGGTTCCCGGTGGCGTCGTAGCGGTAGCGTTCGGCCCATGCCTGGCCGTGGACGGCGGTGATCCGGCCTGCCGGATCCATGTCGAAGCGCCGGTCGCCGGTCAGGTGGTCGGCGATCGCGAGCACGTCGCTCGCCTGGCTGTAGGTGTATGCCCGGTACTGAACTGGCCCGCCCGGCCGGGCCTGGCCGGCGGTGTTAAACAGAGACTGCGCGGTCAGCCGGTTGTCGGCGTCCCAGCGCTGGGTGAGCGTGGCCGCGCCGCCGATGCGGCGGCTGATCTCACGCCCGGCGGTGTCGTGCTCGAAGACGAGCACCTGGTCGCCGGCGCGCAGTGACCCGGGACGCCCGGCTGGATCAAAGACCCAGGCGCTGTCCACCCCGGCCGGGGTCCGGCGCCCGAGACGCTGTCCGGCCATGTCGTAGCTGCTGACCACGGGCAGGCCGTTGCAGGTCTCGCTCAGGACCCTGCCGAGCGGATCGTAGGTGTACTCCAGCCTGGCGTCGGCATTGACGGCGAGCAGCAGCCGCCCAGCAGGGTCGTAGTCAAACGCGGTCAGCCCGGCATCGGAGACCTGCTGCGTGACGTTGCCCGCCACGTCGCGACGGTAGCGGACGGTCTGCCCGGCGCCATTCGTTCGCGCCGCCAGACGCCCGGCGCCGTCGCGCTCATACAGCAGTGTCCGGCCGTTGAAGTCCGTCTCCGATATCAGCCGCCCAGCCGCGTCGTACTCATACCGCCAGGTCAGGCCGTCGGGGTTGATGACGGCGGTCAGGCGTGCCCCGGTGTCATACCGAAACTCCATGCGGGCCCCGTCGGGTCCGGTCCGGGCCGACGGCAGGTCGAGGTGGCTGTATTCGGTGTGGGTGACCCGGCCGTCGGCGTCGGTGTAGGAGGTCAGGTTGCCTTCACCGTCGTAGGACCATAGTTCGGTGCCGCCGGTTGCGGAGGTACGCCAGGCGAGCTTGCCCTCGATCGTCCAGCCGAGCCGGGTCACGCCGCCGACGGGGTCCGTCACGGCTGCGACCCGCCCGAACGCGTCACGTTCAAGGCGGGTAACGCCACCAGCGGGGTCGGTCAGGACAACAGGAAGGCCGGCAGCGTCGCATTCGACCTGGGTCACGGCGCCGAGCGGGTCGATTATCGCGGTCAGGCCGCCGCGCTCGTCATGCTCGTAGCGCGTCACTCCCCCGGCAGGATCGTTCTCGCTGATCCGGTTGCCGTTCGAGTCGTAGGCGTACCGCCACACGGCCCCGTCCGGGGCGGTGACCGTGACCGGCTGGCTCCACTGGTCGTAGTCGAGGCTGCCGGCGGAGCCGTCGGGGTACCGCACCGCGAGCAAGTTGCCCAGTTCGTCGTATTCGTACCCGGTGGTGGTGCCGAGCTGGTCGGTGCGCGCGGTCAGCCGTCCGTGGGAGTCCCACTGCGACAGCGTCGTGTTGCCCAGCGGGTCGGTCCCGGCGATCACCCGCCCGCACTCGTTGATCGCGTACCTGGACGCGTTCCCGGCGGCGTCGGTCACCGTGGTGATCCGCCGCTCGGTGTCGTAGGCAAAGGTCGCGGACAGCATCCCGTCCGGCCCCGCCGCCCATTCGACCCGGCCCTCGGCGTCGTAGCCGTAGCGGTAGGTCACGTCGTTGCGGTCGCGCCACGAGGTCATCCGCCCGGCGTCGTCGTAGCTGAACCGCAGCGGCAGCCCGGAGGAGTTGAACACCTCGGTCAGGTGCCCGCCGGAGTACCCGTAGCGCACCAGCTCGATCTCGCCGCCACCGTCGGCCGCGCCGGTCAGGTACAGGCCGCGGACCAGGCCATCGTCGCCGGTGTCGATGCGGATCCGGTACCCGCCCGAGTGCAGCATCCCCGACGGGCGTCCGTCGTCGGCGTAGACGAACAGCAGCCGGTGGCCGGTGCGGTTCCCGATCCAGGAGATCGGCCAGATGCCGGTCCCGGCGTGGGTCTCGAACACCCACACCCGGCCGGCCGCCGGGTCCGCGACCAGGTAGCCGCCGGATTCGGTTCGCCGCAGCGGCCACCGGGGCCCGGCCTGCGGCCAGGCGATTCCGCCGACCGTGTCCGGGTGCGGGTAGCGCAGCTTCACCCCGTTGACCGCCACGAACGTCACGCCCTCGGAGGTGACCTCAAGCCGCTGATCCAGGGTCGACGCCCACGACGGGCCGAACCACTGCCCGATCCGGTAGGACGAGATGTGGGTGCGCTCGATCGCCAGCGGCAGCAACCCGGGAAGCGCGACATCGGTCTGAGTCAGCAGCACCTCCCCGGTGGCGACGTCCACCGGGTCGCCCTCGGTCACCTTCGCCGCTGGATCGATCGCGTCCGGGTCGTCACCCCCCTCCGCCAGCAGCAGCAGGTTGAAGGTCAGGTTCCCGCCCGCCTGGAACGGGTCGCTCCGCCAGCCCGTGCCGAGGACCGTGTTGATCAGCGCCGACGGGTGCAGGCTCATGTCGACGAGCGCGGCCTGGAGGCCGTCCAGGCCGGTCAGGTACTCGCCGGGGTGCAGGATGTTGTACGGATCCGTCGGGTCGATCGACCGGACGAAGCCCAGGAACCCGGACGCCGCTTCGACGAACCCGCCCGCGAAATGGGTCGCTCCGAGGTTGCCGATGTTCCAGGCGTCGGACAGGTCGTCGCCGAGCTGGGACAGGAACGACGGGCTCGCCGGCGCCAGGTTGGTCGCCCGCGCGAGCGTAGCCTCCGCCTGGCCGGCGGCGGCGTCCCGCCGGGCGCGGGCGCTGGACAGCACGGCCTGCGCCTCCGCGCGATCGGCGGCACCCGGGTCCACGAACGGCCCCGGCTCGACCGGCCTGGTCCCCGGGTTCTTGCCCGCCTGCAGCGCGGCGTTGTAGGCGGCCGCCTGGGTGTTGTAGGACGACACCGCGGCGTTATAGGCGGCCTCGGCGTGCGCGGTCGCTTGCTGGCCCCTGCTGTACAGGGTGATCGCGTCCCGGGCCTGGCCCTGCGCCCAGGTCAGCGTGTCGGCGTAGCCCTCGAGCGCTGCCGAGGATTCGCCGCACGCGGTGCCCGCGTCCGACCACCGTTTCGGCTGTGGGGCGTACTTCGCCCGGAACGCGTCCGCCGCCGCGCCCTGCCAGTGCTCGACATTGACCCCGGCCAGTCCGCTGGCGACCTGATCGAACGCGGTGGAAAACGCCTTCAGCCTGGTCGCCGCGTCACCGACCTGCTGCGGGTCACCGAGGATCAGCTGGGTCGGATCGTCGGTCTGCCCTAACTGCAGTTCCGGCTGCGCGCCGCCGATGAACGAGGCCACCTGGCTGTCGAACCCGTCGATGTCGTTCGCCAGCCCGGTCGCCCCCACGTCGCGCAGCACCGACGCGACACCGCGCGACGGGGCCGTGAGCACATCGGCGACGTCGTGCCGCAGCGAACTCCACCAGCTCACCGCCGTACCTCCCCGTCTACCCAGGCCCCGTTCTCACCGGTCCGCCTCCGGCCGGTCAGCCCAGATGCTTGCTGGCGGTTTTCGCCGCCTGCAGCCACCAGGGGCCGCCCTTGATGTCCTTGACCTCGCTGGAGTTGATCTGATCCATCTCCTGCCGTTCCTGCGACGTCAGCGTCATCGACGGCTTCCACGCCGAGAAGATCTGGCCGTAGGACTCGTTTTCCACCTGCTGGCTGGACAGATGCGGGTCACCCAGCGCCGCGTTGACCGCCACCTTGATGACGCCGGACAGGTAGCGCTCGGTGTCGGCGTACACCCCCGCGGCCAGTCCCAGGCGCTGCGCGAACTGGTTCCCGTCCTGCACCAGCGTGCGGACACCCCATGACCACCGGCCGGTGAATCCGGAGAACGCGCTCATCAGCGAGGGAACCCCGAGGCCTTCGGCGTCCGTGTCCAGCAGGGCGAACCCGCGGCCCTCTTCGCCGGTCTCCACGATCCCGAGGTCTGACAGCTGTGAGATCACCCCGTTGATCCCCTCAGCGGCCTCGGCGAGCAGGCCATAGTTGGCCTCGAAGCCGCCGCCAGCGCCACCTGTCATCACGATCACCCGTATCAGCGCAAGACCGCCATACAGTGCGTTAACGACATTAGACCCTCGGTGGTTCAGGAACGGCCCGATCCTGGCCGCGGGTAAAGTTGGGTCACGGCGATGGGGCTCGCCGACTTCGCCTTAGTGGCTGATGGCTCCTGCTGACTGCCCAGCGGCCAGTAAGCAGGAGGGAACGCGATGACGCTGCCAGCGCAAGGGGACCTCCGCCCGGAACCGGGCGGTTCACCACCGCAAGTCGGGCATGCCCACCCGTGTTTGCTGTTCGAACAGGCATCTGCGGCCCGGCAGTCCGGCCGACAGGAGAACGAGCAGGATCGCTCCTTCGCGCGGGATCTGAACTTCGACCAGATCGTGGCGGCCATCGCCGGCAAGCGTGAGCAGCATGAGCTGATCACCAAAGTTCTGTTCGGGCACCTTCGCGACGCCGACACCGTGCGCTACCGCCAGGAGGTCTTTCAGGATCTAGAGGATCCCGCCCTGTTCGGCCATGTCGCGGGATTCGGCGAGAGCATGAGCCAGGTGCGGGCGCACCTGGACCAGCTGGCGAAGATGCAGTACCGATACCACCGGGAAGGCTGGTTCCTGGACGCGGCGTCCATCTACTGCGACGCCGCACGGTCCCTGTCCGAACAGCTTGCCTCGGCACAGATCACTTCTCGTGGCCTGCTGGCCCTCCGGGACTACCTGGCTTCCTACGTGGCCTCGGCCGGGTTCACCGCGCTCGCGAGCGATACCCGGGACCGCAAGGAGGCCCTGCGGCGGATTCGTTACTGCACCCGTATCCGGGGCAGCCGGGTCGATGTGAGCCGCTACCAGGACGAAGCCGATTACAGCGAAGAAGTACTCGAGACGTTCGAGCGCTTCAAGCAGGGCGCGGTGGCGGATTACCGGGTGCGCTACCGGGCGTGGCCCGGGATGAACCACGTCGCCGGACAGATCCTTGAGCTGGTGGCCCGGCTGTTCCCGGAGGAGTTCACCGCGCTGGACCAGTACTGCGGCCGGCACGCCGCGTTCCTCGACGAGGGAATCCGGCACGCCGACCAAGAGCTCCAGTTCTACATCGCCTACCTCGACCACATCGCGCCGCTTCGCGCCGCCGGGCTGGACTTCTGCTATCCCGAGGTCTCGGTCAGCTCGAAGGATGTCGTGGCCCTCGGCACCTTCGACTTGGCCCTGGCGGGCAAGCTCGTCGCGGGCCGCAAACCGGTGGTCACCAACGACTTCCGCCTGCGGGGCCGCGAGCGCATCTTCGTCGTGACCGGGCCCAACCAGGGCGGCAAGACCACCTTTGCCCGGACCTTCGGCCAGATCCACTGCCTGGGCAGCGTCGGCTGCCCAGTCCCGGGCAGCTCCGCCCGCGTTTTCCTCTTCGACAGCCTCTTCACTCATTTCGCGAGGGAAGAGGACCTGACCAGGATGAGCGGCAAGCTGGAAGACGACCTGCTGAGGATCGGCGAGATCCTGCGTTCGGCGACACCCGAGAGCATCGTGATCCTCAACGAGATCTTCAGCTCCACCACCCTGCACGATGCCCGTTTCCTGGGATCCAAGCTGATACAGAAGGTCATCCAGCTTGACGCGCTGTGCGTGTACGTCACTTTCGTGGATGAGCTCGCGTCGATCGCGGACTCCGTCGTCAGCATGATGACCACGATCGTCCCCGAGAACCCGGCCGAGCGCACCTACAAGGTGATCAGAAAACCAGCCGACGGCCTCGCGTACGCGCTGGCGATCGCCGAGAAGTACGGGCTCACCTACGAGCAGCTGCGCGGGAGGCTGGCGTCGTGAAGGTCTACCTCCTGCACCGGGATCAGGACTTTGACTTCGCGGCTGACCTGCCCGCTTGGCACGAAGATCTGACCCAGGACCTGGAACTGACCACGCTGCTCAACGCGATGGCCGGCCGGGATGCGTTCCTTTTCGACGTGTCCAGGAAGGTGCTGCTGGCCTGGCTCACCGACCCGGACGCCATCCGCTACCGGCAGCGGGTCCTCGCCGACTGCCTCGCAGAACCCGAGGTAATCCGGGCAATGTACGCGGTGGCGGTGGCTGCGCTGCAGGACAAGCGGAGCTTCTTCGGCAGTTACGGCGGCTCGTACCAGAGCCCGTCGTCGAACCTGTCCGGCGCGGTCAGCTACCTCGAGGCCTACACGGCCCGCCTCAAGCAGCTACGCCAGCTCGCGGACGACCACGCCGCGAAGTTCCGCTCCGACGGGCTGCGGACGCTATGCGCCACGCTGCAGCGGGAACTGAGCGACGAGTACTTCGACCAGATCGGCTACCACCTGAGAAAGCTGCGCTTTCATTCGGGCGTGCTGATCAGCGGCGAGCTCGGACGGGACAACAGCGGGATCAACTTTGTGCTCCGCGCTCCCGGCGACGCCCGGCCGTGGTGGAGGGAACGGCTAGGGATCGGCCAGCGGTCGTCCTACTCCTTCACGATCCCGCCCCGCGATGAGGCGGGCGGGCAGATCCTGGACGACCTCACCAGCCGGGGTCTGAACTTGGTGGCCAACGCAGCCGCCCAGTCGGCCGACCACATCGGCAGCTATTTCACCATGCTGCGGGCGGAACTGGGCTTCTACGTCGGATGCCTCAATCTCGCTGATCTGCTGGCCGCCAAAGAGATCCCGGTATCGGTTCCCACGCCCGAGGAACTGTCGCCGCCGGCGCTCACCTGCACGGAATTGCGTGATCCTTGCCTTTGCCTGCGGTCCGAAGGCACGGTCGTGGGCAACGACGTCAAAGCCGACGGGAAATCGCTGGTCATCATCACTGGCGCCAACTCCGGCGGGAAATCCACGTTCTTGCGCAGCGTCGGCCTGGCCCAGCTGATGATGCAGTGCGGGCTGTTCGTCACCGCAGAGTCCTACCAGGCGAATGTCAGCAGCGGGATCTTCACGCACTTTATCCGGGAGGAAGATCCCAGCATGACCAGCGGCCGGCTCGACGAAGAGCTGAAGCGCATGAGCACGGTCGCCGACGAGATCGGGCCGCACGGCCTGATGCTATTCAACGAGTCCTTCGCCGGCACCAACGAGCGTGAGGGATCCGAAATCGGCTATCAGATCGTCCGCGCCCTGCTGGAGGACGAGATCACGGTTTTCTTCGTCTCCCACCGGTTCGAATTCGCCGACCGGTTTCATCGCGAGCAGCCCGGCTCCACTCTCTTTCTCAGAGCCGAACGCCAGTCCGACGGGCGCCGGAACTACAAGCTGGCGGTCAAAGAGCCCCTCCCGACCAGCTTCGGGGAAGACCTCTATTACCAGCTTGGCGGGTGGCTGGACGAGGACAAGGCCCCGGCGGCAGCGACCCAAGCAGGGGGCTGAACGGTCATCAGGGCCAAGCTGCGCTGTGCCCGGCCGCTCGGCGACGGCTGACCCCCGGCGCCCTACTCGGGCTCCGCGGGCAGGGCGAGGGCGGGCTGCCCGGCGAGCAGCCGGAGCGCGTCAAGGGAGGCGCTGGCCTCGTCTGCGGTGATCAGGCCGCGGCGCAGCGCTTCCCTTTTGAGGGCAAAGGCCCTCATGTTGTCTGATGCCCGTTGCAGCTGTGCGGCAGCCGCGCTGGTCATGGCCTGGCCAGCGGGTAGTGACGAGCACGCTTGCAGGACCAGGGCCAGGTGCCGCAGGCACAGCCGCGGCGGATCGGCGGCGGGTGCCTGCGCGGCTAGTTCCCCTGCTGCCTGCCGCTCGGTCCCGGCGAGCACGGCGCACGCCGGGCAGGTCTGGGTCCGCGCTATGGCCGCGACGTGCTCGGCGAGCTCACTGGGATCGCGGCTACTGGCATCGGCTTCACGCAGCGCGCCCGCGAGCTGGCTGGCCAGCCGGGCGTTCCCAGCGGAGATACCCACCGGAGAAGCCAGGTGGGCGTACTGCCAGGTGTGCAGCGGGCAGAACCCGCCGGTCTCGGCGTGCCGGGCCTGGTCGGCCTCGCTGGTCGCCAAGAGGAATTGCCGACGGATCAGGTATTCGCTCTGCGCCGCCTCCAGCTGGCCGCAGATCACGCATGGGCCGCCGGTGGCGGGCAGCGCCGCGGCCTGCGGCTCAGGTTCCAGATCACATGCCGGGCTGGTGGCGTCCGGTACCCAGGCGGCCACAGATCGCTCGAAGGCGGCAAGCCGTCCGGTGAGATCGGCCAGGATCGCCACGTCATCGTCGCGTGGCGGAGCCGACAGGTAACGGCGGAACTGGGCGGCCTCCGCGGTGGCCTGCCGTCGTGCCTGCTCACCGAGCCGCCGTGCCCAGTCCGCGGCGGCGTCCGCGAACGCGGCTGCCGCACGCCCGGCGAAGCCGGCTACCGCGGCGCTGATTGCGGCGGAGATGACGAGGGCCGCCTCATCGCCGGTGATGCCGCGGCCGCGGCGCCGCCGGTTCCTGGCAGGCGGGTCTGGCACGGCCCAGTCCACCCAGGGAACGGCGAGCTGCGGTATCTCCTCGCCGGCCCAGCCTGCCGGCGCGCCGTCATAGACCGGCAGGCCCGTGGCGGCGGCGCCCAGCTCTCGCGGAAAACGGGCCAGATCCAGCAGGACACCGATGTCCTGGGCCGCGGCCGCGATTAGCGCCTCGCGCAGCTCGGCCGCCCGCCGCTCCAGCCAGGCACCGGCGGCCTGCCGTCCGGCCAGGCGCAAGGCATCCAGCGCGGCGGGTACCGGATCGCTGTCCGGTCCGGTGAATGCACCCTCTGGTTCCATGGCCGCGGGCGCGAGCAGCTCGGCGAGCTCGGCTTCCCAGCCGGTGCCGCGATCAGCGAGAACATTGGCGACGGCGGTGTCAGTGGTGACAGCGAGCCGGTCCGCCACGGCGCCGAGGTGATCCTGCAATTCCCTCACCCGCGACTCGAAGCCGGCCACGATGCTGTCACATTCCGGGCCGCCGCCAGCAGCGGCCTGCCCGGCCTGCAGGTCGCGCTGCTGCCGCGCGACCAGGCTGGCCGCCGCGGCCGCGACATTGCCGAGCGCGACCCGCCCCCGCTCGGCGGTCAGGAACGAGGTCAGCGCGTCGCGCAGCGGGCCGATCCCGCTGTCAGCCAGCTGCCGGACGTCGCCGTTCATCGCACCGTCCAGCGCCTGCAGCGCGCAGATCCCGAAGACCTGCGGCTCGGCGGGCAGGCTGACACGCGCCCAGCGCTGCACGTACCTGGTCACCTCCGCCGCATCGGCGTCGGTCACCAGATCACGCTTGTTGATGACCACGAACAGCTTGCCGGACTGCCCGGCTGCGGTGGTCAGGAAGTCCGTCTCGGTCTCGGTCAGCGCCGAGTCAAATCCGGTGACGAACACGACGGCGTCGGCCTGGGGCAGATAGCGCAACGTGGTGGCGGTGTTCGCGGCGATCGCCGACCCGACGCCGGGGGTGTCGATGAATTCAAAGCCCAGCCGCAGCAACTCGGCCGGGATCTCCACCTCGACCGAAGTGACCTGCATCCGGGTCCGCTCGGCGCTCGTCTGCGCCACGAACCGGGGCACGTCGGCCACCGGCACCTCTACGGGCAGCGCCGCGGCGTGGCTGCGGACCAGCGCGCGAGCCCGGGTTCCATACCGGACGGTGGTGACCACCGATGTCATCGGCAGCGCACCCGTCGGCAGGCAGGGCTCGCCCAGCAGCGCGTTCATCAACGTGGTTTTGCCGCGGCTGAACTGACCGATCACCGCCAGCTGGAACCGGCCGGCCGCCAGCCGGGTCAGCAGCGTCCTGATCTGCTGCTCACGCTGCTCGTCCCGGTGAGAGTGCGCGATAGGCAGAACGGCACGGATCATGTCCGCCAGCTCGAGCCGCCGCTGCTGGTAGCCGGTCAGCCCATCCATCTTTCCCATTGCCACCCCGGCTGCCTGGCAGCCACCCGCCAGGACGCGGCGGCCAGGAACCGCACCGCGGCGAGCCGGGCAGCCACGACGAACGCGGTCAGCGCGCCTGCGGGCGATCTCAGGGACGAAGATGCGTGCTGCGCCGAGCACGGCGAGCCGCAACCAGGCCAGTCACCAGCCACCATCAGCTTCCACCGATCCTTAACCGGTAGAAGCCATCAGCCACAGCGGCGGTTCTGGCGGGCTTTCATCGCCGGGAAAATTGTACCTATCACCTCACCTGTCGGGGGCAGGCGGTCAGGTGTGCATGACGTCCTCGGCGGTGGCTGCCGAACTGACGAGGTCGCGCGACCTTCCGCCCGCGTGGGCCGAGGAGCAGGCTCAGCAGATTGCCGTCCGTCGAGTCGGCTGATTCTCGTCGATTCGGCTACCCAGCGGGCGGCGCAACTCGCGCAGCATCGAATGCCGCGGCTACCGGAGCCCCGGCGACATGCCAGACAGCGGTGCCCAGCCCAGCAAGACCTCGCCATCAGCGATCGCAGAGCCGAGGCAGCGGGAACGGGAACTGAGCTGCCAGGGATCACGGTCGCAGGTAATACCGATCAGGATGCCGCGACGGACGGTGACCAGGCCGGCGAGAGGCCGCGGCCGGACGAGTGCTGACCAGGCTTGCTCGCCGATCATCACGATCACCGAGATACCGGTCTCGCAGGCTCGCATCCAGGCCTTGCCGACGGCCCGCAGCGGATACGCGCGCGCCAGCGCGCTTGACTCAGCGAAACCGAGCCGGCGGTAGTACTCCACGTCGGCGTTGACGGCCTCGCCCGGGCCGACAGGGCGGACACGGGCCGTTTCCAACGACGGGTGGACGAGCAGAAGCGGCATCGAAAGCTCTTGCGCTCTGGGTACCCGCAGCCAGCGCAGCCGTCGCCACGTCGCCATCCGCAGCGACGCGCAGGTGGTCACGGCAGCCCATGTTCCCTGGCAGTGCAGATCCTCAGCCCCGACCTCGAGCCACGCCGAGGTGGCGCACTCGGCGTGATAGGCGACGAGCGTGACGATCTCCTGGTCGTCGCGGTAGGCACGAACGCTCAGCGGCCCGCTCCCCAGCGCGCCTCCGCAGGTCAGGCACTGGCCTCCCGGACCGAAGCGGTGAGCCAGTGCCGTCACCGTTGGCTCGCCAAGGCGGTATCTGATCACGTCAGCAATATCGAAAACAACCACGGGGCCCTCCCAGTAGGGCCGGCCTTACGGCTGGGGCACAGTCGGCGGCCGCTATCGGCCGCGGGCACAGACGAGCCACACGCGGTCATCACAGGGACACGGCGATCGTATGGCCTCATGCCAGGCACGCCAGCCGCTTGCACCCACCGTCCGTACCTCCAGGTCAGGCCGGGCATCGGTAGAGGCCATTAGCGGGCATCTCGCGGTTGCGGCGAGCCTCATCGCCACTGTCATTGTTGTCCGCTGCGCCGACCGCGGGCAACATAACCCGCGGAACGGGCCGCCCATGATCCGGATTCTCGGTCGCGCCGACAGGGCGGGCAGTACACTAAACGGTAGTAATGCGATGAGGCTCGCATGGGCCTAGCCACGTGGTGCCGGCAAGGCTGATGGCCTCTACACCAACGGTGGAAGAGGCCTGCCGTGACAGCTATCGCTTTGCAGGTTCTCCAGAGCGCTGCGGTCTTGTTCCTCGCCCCTGTTTATGCCGGTTTCCTGGCCCGGGCCGAGGCCATACTCCAGTCGAAACGCGGGCCAAGCGTCTTGCAGCCCTATCGCGACCTGGCCAAGCTGCTTCGCAAGGACAGCGCGGTTTCAGAGGACGCCACGTGGATCTTCCGCGCAGCGCCGTTTGCCGCGTTCTCCTGTTACCTGACGGTCTCCGTGATCGTTCCGATCATCACCAATGAGCCACTGCCGCTCGCATTCCTCGCGGACCTGATCGGCGGGGCCTTCGTACTGATGCTGGCGAGCTTTTCGATCACGCTGGCGGCGCTGGATACGGCCAGCCCGGCGGGTGGGCTGGGTGCCAGCCGCACAACCTGGGTTGGCAGCCTGGCGGAGCCCTCGCTGATCCTGGTGTTTTTCACCGTCGCCGCGCTGTCTAACTCCGACAACCCTTATCTCGAGAACCACGCAGTCGCAGGCTCGCTGACGGCGTACACGCTGCCTACGCACCTCCTCGGCCTGGCTGCGTTCTTCATGGTCGTCCTGGCAGAGAACGGGCGGATCCCGATCGAAAGCCCCGGCGTGAGCACGGAGATCTCGATGATCGAGGAGAGCCGGGTGCTGGAGTATTCGGGCCGCGAGTACGCCCTGGTCAAGTGGGGGAGCTGGATGAAGCTCTTCCTGCTGTCCTCGATCTTCATGAACGTGTTCGTGCTGCCCTGGGGGCTCGGGAACGCGGACTCGATCCTGGGCGGGCTGCAGGGAGTGGGTGCCCTGGCCGGCAAACTGGTGGTCTGCGGGATCCTCATCGTGATCATCGATACCTCGTTCGCCAAGCTGCGGTTCTTCCGGATCGCCGAATACCTCGGCGGCTCGTTCCTGCTGGCGCTGATCGGCATCATCACCGGCTACGTGATCAGGAGGTGATCGGATGACATCGGCGACCTCTGTGGAAATGATCCTGCTCAACCTGGCATCGGTGCTAATCCTGCTGTGCGCTTTTGCTTGCCTCGGGTCGAAGCTGTTCGACCGCTATGTGGGCTATTACGCGGTCCAGTCCGTGCTGCTGTCCGTGGTCGCCGGGATCGTCGCCTACGACCTGGATTCCGCGCCACTATGGGCGCTTGCCGTGCTGACCCTGCTAATCAAGGGCGTGGGCATCCCGGTCTCGACGCGCCGTTACCTGCTGGCCAGGCTCAGCCTCAAACGGGATGCCGCGATCGCGCTGGGCCTGTCCACGACGCTGATAATCGGGGCCGTGCTGACCGGGCTCGCCTACTTCGCGATGCGCCCCTCCACCCTGCCCGGCCGCCTGCTGGACACCGCGGCGGTGCCGCTCGCGATGGCCGTGGTGCTGCTCGGCGGCCTGTGCATGGTGGTGCGGCGACACACGATCGCGCAGCTGCTCGGCTGGCTGATCGTCGAGAACGGGGTTTTCCTCGGCGCGATCACGCTCGTCGCCACGTTCCCGTTCATCGTCGAGGCCGGGATCTTCCTGGACCTGGTCGCCGGGGTGCTGATCATGCTCACGCTCGTCTCCGGGCTCGCGCAGCGGCTGGCGTCGGCGAGCGCGGGCGATCTGCGGAGGCTGAGCGGGTGACACTCACGCTGTCCGTGCTCGCCTGGGCGCTGCCGCTGGCCGGCGCGATCGTGCCCTGGGCCGGTGCCAGCGCGCGGGGGACCGGGACCGCGACCGCGGCGGGCGGGGCCGGCTCGCTCGCCGCCGCGATCGCACTCGCCGTGCGCATCGTCTCCGGACACCCGCTCAAGCTGCTCGGCGGGTTCATCTACGTCGACTCGCTGTCGGCGTTCTTCGTAGCCACCGTGGCGCTCGTGGTCACGCTGGCCGGCCTCGGCTCGTATTCCTACCTGCGGGCCGAGGAAGAGCGCGGCGAGCTGAGCCCGTTGCAGGTGCGCCTGTACGGCACATTCTTCGCTGTGTTCGCTTCGCTCATGCTCGCGGCCCTGCAGACCGGCAATCTAGGGCTGCTGTGGGTTCTGATCGAGGCCTCGACCCTGGCGAGCGCGGTGCTGGTGGCGCTGGAAGCGCGCCCTACCTCCCTGGAAGCGGCGTGGAAGTACATCATCATCAGCTCGTTCGGCGTGACGATCGCGCTGGTGGGAACCCTGTTCGTCTACTACTCGGCGATCTTCCTGCACATCTCGCCGGACCAGCGGCTCACCTGGCCCACGCTGTTCGCGCACGCGAGCCTCCTGCAGGCGCCAAGCCTGCGGCTGGCGTTCCTGCTGGTGCTGGTCGGCTACGGCACGAAGGTCGGCCTGGCGCCGATGCACACCTGGCTGCCGGACGCGCACTCCGAGGCGCCGAGCCCGGCGAGCGCGATGCTGTCCGCGGCACTGCTGAACACGGGCATGTACGCGATCATCCGGTTCCAGGCGCTGACCGCTGCCGAGCTTGGCCGCTACGCCAACGACGTGCTGCTCATCTTCGGCTTCGCCTCGCTGCTGGTCGGGGCGCTGTTCATGATCGAGTGCGAGAACTTCAAGCGCCTGTTCGCGTATTCCTCGATCGAGCACATGGGGATTATCGCGGTCGCGCTGGGGTTCGGCGGAGCGCTTGGATACTACGGCGCGTTGCTGCAGATACTCACGCACGCGATCGGGAAGTCCGTGCTTTTCCTGACGAGCGGCGACATCGTGCTGCGGTACCGGACCCGGAACGTCGCCGCCGTGCGCGGCCTGCTACCGGTTGCTCCGGTCACCGGCTTGGCGCTGCTGCTCGGATCGCTGGCCATCCTCGGCTCGCCACCGTTCGGCGTCTTCCTCTCCGAGTTCACGATCGTGCGCGCAGGCTTCGCCAGCAAGGCGGCCTGGCTTGGCTTCCTGCTGCTGGCGCTGCTCGTGGTCGCGTTCGTGGCGTTCTCGCGCACCGCCGTGGGCATGGTCTTCGGGACGCCGCCGCGCGAAACGGCGAGCGTGGCGGCCCCGTCACGGTGGGTGGGTGGTTCCCCGCTGGTTGCCGGTCTCGGGCTGCTTCTCCTGCTCGGACTGTGGATACCAGACGGGCTCAATGAGCTGATCCTGCACGCGATGAGGGCGATAGCATGAGTTACCAGGTGATCACCGTGCGGTCAGCGGTCGCCCGGCCGCACGCGAACGAGGCCCTTGCAGGTCCTGCGGGTCGCCTGGAGGACGTGCGGTGACCGCGGCAGCCGCGATTCTGCTGATATGTGCCGCCGCCCTGTGGCTGGCCGCGGCGGGCCTGGGAACCCTGGCCCGAACCCGGCCGGCGCTGGTGGCCAGCACAGCCGTCTCGGCCCTCGGCGGAACGGCTGCGCTGGTGGGCGGCGTCCTGGTGGCGCTGCACGGCCACGGTGCCAGCCGGACGATCGGCGCGGGAAACCTGGTTGGCGCGGTCACGCTCCAGCTCAGCCCGCTGTCCGCCGCGTTCATTGCGCTGCTCGGCGTGGTCGCGCTGGCGATCGGCCTGTACGCACCGCGCTATCACGGTCCCGGCAACGGCTCGGCATTCTTCCTCTGCGCGTACAACCTGGCGCTGCTTGCGTCGCTCGGCGTGCTCGTGGCCGACAACGTGATCGTCTTTCTCGTCGCCTGGGAGTCGATGACCGTGTTCAGCTACCTGCTGATCATGCGTCACCACCGGCGGCCCGGCGTGATGGCGGGGGCCTTCCTTTTCCTTGCGCTCGGGGAACTCGGGTTCGCGCTGGTCGTCGCGGCATTCGCGATCTTGTCGGTGAAGACCGGCACGCTGAACCTCACGGTGATGGCCGCGCGCAGCCACACGGTCTCCAGCGCCTGGCGGAGCGGGGTGTTTGTGCTCGCTCTGGCCGGGTTCGGCTTCAAGGCGGGAGTCGTGCCGCTGCACATCTGGCTGCCCGAGGCCCACCCGGTCGCGCCTGCCGACGGGTCCGGCTTCCTGTCCGGGCTGATTATCAAGCTCGGCGTCTACGGGGTGATGCTGTTCGCCTTCCAGTTGCTCGCCCACGGGCCGATGTGGTGGGGCGTGCTCACGACCGTGATCGGTGCCACGACCGCGGTGATTGGCGTGCTCTACGCGGTGATCGAGGATGACTTCAAGCGGCTGCTCGCCTTCCACAGCGTGGAGAACATCGGGATCATCGTGACCGCGACCGGGGCGGCGATGATGTTCCAGGCCGGGCATCAGCCAGCGCTCGGCGCCTACATGCTGGTGGCGGCGCTTTATCACGTCGTCAATCACGGCGTCTATAAGACCCTGCTGTTCCTGGAGGCGGGAGTGGTCGAGCACGCCACCGGGACCAGAGATCTCGACCGGCTCGGCGGGCTGGCCCGGCTCATGCCGCGAACCTCGGTCATCACCCTGATCGGCACGCTCGGGATAGCGGGCCTGCCGCCGCTGAACGGATTCGTCAGCGAATGGCTGATCTTCCAGGGGCTGTTTCAGGGATTCCGGATCCAGCCGCTGGCCGGGGTGGTGCTCGTGCTGGCCGGCGCCGCGCTGGCGTTGTCTGGCGGGCTCGCGGTGATGGCGTTTGCGCATGCGTACGGGATCGGGTTCCTCGGCATGCCGCGCACCCCGGCCGCGGCCCGTGCTCGGGAAACCGGGCAGCCGATGGCCGGGCCCGCCCTGCTCGCGATCGTGTGTATAGCGCTGAGCGTCGGCGCGCCCGCGGTCCTGATCGCGCTCGGCCAGGTGGCACGGGCCGTGACCACGGTGCAGCTGCGCCCGGTGCTGCTGCCGGGAAAGCTGACGATCATCCCGGCGCACGTCAACTTCGCCGCGTTCTCGCCCACCTATCTCGCGGTGTGCCTGGTTGCGATGTCAGCCGTCCCGCTGCTGATCTACCTGGCCGGCCGGAGCAGTGCGCGCTCACGGCCAGTGCCGGTGTGGGACGGGGGCATACTCAATTTCCGGCCGCGCATGCAGTACACCGGCGCCGCGTTCGCCAACCCCATCAAGGTCACTTTCGGCAGGCTCTACCAGCTGGAGTTTCATGTCGAGCGTGCATCGGATGACCCGGCAGGCCGGTCCGGCCCGGTACGCTTCGACTTTCACGTGCTGCCGCTGTTCCAGCGGTACCTGTACGACCCCGTGGTGGCCACGGTCAGGTGGCTGTCCAGATTTGTGCGGCCGCTGCAGTCCGGCGACGTCAACCTCTACCTGCTGTACATCTTCCTCGTTGTCGTAATCGCCTTCGTGATCCACCTGATCCAGAGCTACTGAGAGTCCGCTGTCCCTGCCGGCGCGGGCGTTCCCGGTCCATCAGCACGTCAGAGGTAGAATGAGACAGGCGATGAAGCCCGCCCGGAACTGCCGATAACGGCTAACGGCTTCTACCGTGCTCGTACCGGTGGAGGCTGGCGATGACTGCGCACGTGCCAGAACCCGGCCTGTCCTTGCCAGCCGATGGCGAGCCCGGCGGTGCCGGGGCGGAACTGGAGGACGCCGCGCCGGGTTTCGAAAGCATCCTGTTCGGGCAGCCAGGGGCGGGCTCAGACATCGGCGGGCTGGTGGAGCCGGAGTTCTTTGCGGACCTGAATCTCGACCAGTTGCTGCGGTCGCTGACCGCGGGTCGCGGACAGTACGAGCTGGAGCCGTTTTTCTACGCTCCCCTGCATGAGGTCGACGCCGTCCACTATCGGCACGAAGTGTTGCGCGATCTGGAACGGCGCGAGGTACTCGAGCCGGTCAGCAGGTTTGCGGAGACGATACGGCGGATGCGCCAGTATCTGGTACAGGCAGAGAAGCTTCACTACCAGCTGCAGAAAGAGGCCTGGTTCCTCGACGCGGCCGCGACCTATTGCCAGGCGGTGCACGCGCTGGCGCAGGAACTGGCAGAGCGCGAGGCGGCTTCGCGCGGCCTGCGGAGACTGAGCCGATACCTCACCGGGTACGTCGGCTCGCAGCGGTTCACCTCGCTGGCGGCGGACACACAGGCGCTGAAAGACGCGCTGGCCGGAATCCGGTATGCCATCCGGATTAACGGGCCGCGCGTCACGGTTAGCCGCTACGAAGGTGAGCCGGATTACAGCGCCGAGGTGGAGGAAATCTTCGCGAGGTTCAAGCAAGGAGCGGTGAAGAGCTATCTGGTCCGGCTTCCTGAGCATGCTGAGATGGACCACGTCGAGGCGCAGATCGCCGATCTGGTGGCGAAGCTGTACCCGGACGTCTCGAAGAGGCTTGCCGATTACTGCGATCGTTACCGTGATTACCTCGACCCGGTGATCGCGCGGTTCGACCGCGAGGTGCAGTTTTATCTTGCCTACCTGAATCTGATCGGCCGCCTGAAAGATGCTGGCCTGCCGTTTTGCTACCCGCAGGTCTCCGCCCAGTCCAAGCAGATCGCGGTCGAAGATGCCTTCGATATCGCGTTGGCTGTCAAGCTGGTGCCCGATGACGGCACTGTCGTCACCAACGAATTCCACCTGGAGGGGCCGGAGCGGGTGTTGGTGGTCAGCGGCCCGAACAATGGCGGCAAGACGACGTTCGCGCGCTCCTTTGGCCAGCTGCACTACCTGGCAAGTCTGGGGCTCCTGGTCCCCGGCCGGAGCGCGCGTCTGTTGCTGCCCGACCGGGTCTATACCCACTTCGAGAAAGAGGAGGACATCGAGACTCTTCGAGGCAAGTTCGAGGACGAACTCGTCCGGGTGCACGAGATCCTCGAACTGGCGACGGAGAACAGCGTCATCGTGATGAACGAGAGCTTCAGTTCGACCACGCTGAACGACGCGCTGTTCGTCGGCACCGAGGTGGTGCGCCGGATCCTCGATCTTGGCTGCCTGGGCGTCTACGTCACGTTCGTTGACGAGATCGCCTCGCTGAGTGAGGCGACCGTAAGTATGGTCAGCCAGATTGTGGCAGACAACCCAGCCGAACGGACCTTCAAGGTGTTGCGCAAGCCGGCCGACGGACTCGCATATGCCTGGGCAATCGCCGAGAAGTACGGGCTCACCTACGAGCGCCTGCTGGAACGGATCGAGTGATGAAGGTCTTTTTGTTGCACAGAGACCGCGATTTCTCCGTCAAGCCGGAGCTGCGGGACGCGATCTTCGACGCGATGGTGAGCGGCGACTTGTTCGCGATCACGAACGCCAGACGGAACCTGAAGCGCAGGCAGGATTCCGACACAGCGCTGGCGCCGAGAGGAAACGATGCGGTGCTGACGCAAGACCTGGAGCTCGGCACGCTCTGGAAGGCAATGGCAGCGGGCGACGAGTTCGTTTTCGAGATGGCCAAAAGAGCGGTCCTTTCGCCTCTGTCTGACCCAGACGCAATCACCTACCGGCAACACGTGCTCGCGGACTGTATCGAGCACCCCCAGGTCGTTCGCCAGCTCTACCAGCTAGCCGTCGACGGGCTGGAGAATGAGCGCAAAGTCGGTGGCCTTTGGCCCGCCGCAGGCCCAGACCGTATCCTCCATCGCTCGGTGCAGGTTCTGGAACTCCACGTCGATGTGCTGAAACGACTGCAAGACATCGCTCGTGAGCAGGCGGCGAATTTCCGGTCGGAAGGCTTCACGCGCTTCTTCGCGATGCTCAGGGACGAGCTGGCCGACGACTATCTGCAGCAGGTCGGCCACCATCTGCGCGAGCTGGAGTTCAAGCGCGGCGTTTTTGAGAGTGCGGAACTCAGTGCTGGCTTCAAGGGCAGCCGCTACATGGTCCGGACACCCCGCGAGCAGCACTGGACCGAGCGGCTGCCGTTCGGCAACCGATCGGGGAGCTACAGCTTCACAATCCCTGCCCGCGACGAGAGCGGTTTCCAGGCGCTGGAGGAGATCCGGGGGAAAGGTATCAACCGCGTTGCGAACACGGTCGCACAATCGGCAGATCACGTCAGAAGCTTCTTCAGCGTGCTGCGCCTTGAGCTCTCCTTCTACCTGGGCTGCCTCAACCTGCACGACGAGCTCGCCGCAAAGCAGGAACCGATCTGCTTCCCAGAGCCGCTCGCTGCCGGCCAGCTCACCCTCACCGCGGAAGCGGTCTATGACGTCTCCCTGACGTTCCATCTCGAAACCCCGGTTGTCGGCAACGAGGTGAACGCCGATGGCAAGTCGCTGATAATGATCACCGGTGCCAACCAGGGCGGCAAGTCCACTCTGCTCCGCAGTATCGGACTTGCCTACCTGATGATGCAGGCGGGCATGTTCGTCGGCGCCCGGTCGTTCCGCGCCAGCGTCTGTAATGGCGTTTTCACTCACTACAAACGCGAAGAGGACACCGCGATGGAAAGCGGGAAGCTCGACGAGGAACTGAGCAGAATGAGTAAGATCGCCGGGCAGATCACACCCCACTCGGTTCTGCTGTGCAACGAATCGTTCGCCTCGACCAACGAGCGTGAAGGCTCGGAGATCGCCCGGCAGGTCGTGAGGGCCATGCTCCGCAAGCAGATCAGGGTTTTCTTTGTCACCCACATGTACGACCTTGCGCACAGCTTCTACGCGCAACACCTCGGCAACGCCCTTTTCCTGCGGGCCGAGCGGCAACCAGACGGGCGTCGGACCTTCAAACTGGTCGAGGGCGAGCCGCTGCCGACCAGCTACGGCAAGGACTCTTATTACCGCATCTTCGGCACTGCCGAACCGGCATCGGCCGCCACCGGGACAGGACCGTGAAATCCGCGACGGCTCCTTACCGGTCAGGCGGCGCGTTTTGCTCGACCCACTGCCGGAAGCCGGGATGCAGCCGCAGGCCCCTCATCTGGTCAAGCGTGAACCATCCAGTCGCGTCGGTCTCCCTCGCGGCGTAGGCGGGGAACGGCTCGCCGACATCGGCTCGCACGATGTGGAACGTCCAGCCGCCGCCGCAGTCCTGCACGTCAACCCCGGTGACCCGGTATGGCGGCAGCGGCCAGATCTCCTCAGCCGCCTCGCGGCGGGCCGCCGCCTCCACCGGCTCGCCGTCATGTATGGCGCCGCCCGGGATGCCCCACGTGCCGCCCTCATCGACCCAGCGGGACCGCTCGGCCAGCAGGTACACCGGTTCTCCCCGCCGGGGCAGGTAACGCAGCAGCAGGCCAGCACCGCCGTTGGCACCCCAGTGGACGTGTCCCTGGCTGCAGAACGTCCAGCGGTCCGAGCTGGATGGCATGAGCGGCACTCCTGCGCTGTGGCGACGGATCTCCAGGTTCTGGCAAGCAAATCAGCCACTGCCGGGATCTCCAAGCGAACCATCTCTGCACCACCTATCGTGGACCCGTTCGCCGTGATGAGGCCCGCGTGTGCCGGCGCGCCCGGTTGATGGCTTCTGCCCTGCCACCTAGGGACCTGGAGCCGCATCATGCCCAGCGCCGCCCCCCTCCCGGCCGGCCCGTCACACCTCGCCCTGTTCGGTGCCGAAGACCTGCTGCGGCCGGACGGCTGCCCGGTGTGCTGCTACGTCGCCGAGGCGGGTGACCGGTTCCTCGGCTGGTTCGCGCTCGAAGGCCACGCTGACGCGGACATGATCACCCGACTATGCGGCTCGCTCGGCTTCTGCCCGGTGCATACCAGGGGCATGCTCGTTCAACCTGGCGCCGCGGGCCGGATGACGGCCGTTTACACGTATCTGCTCCGGACGGCAGCCCGCTATGTGGCCGAGGGAACGTCCCCGTCCGGTTCCTGTCTGCCCTGTGCCCGCGACGCCGAGGCGAGCGATCGGGCGCTGGAGACGTTGCTGACTGGCCTGCGGGAAGCGGATCTCCGCGACCGGTACCGCGACAGCCACGGCCTTTGCCTGCCGCACCTGCGCGCCGCGGTGCCGCACGCAGGGAACAGACTGGCTATCTGGCTGGCTGGGGACATGCGCTCCCGACTGGCCGCCGGACCGCCGAGTCTCGCGCTACTCGCCGGGGACCGCGACCCGGACGCGGACGTCCGCGCCCGGCTGCGCGCCTCGCTCCCCGTAGCCTCGCCCGCTGCGCTGGAAGGCGATGTCTGCGCGGCCTGCCGCGCGACGAGCCTGCGTGAACGAGACGCGATCGACCACTTGGCGGCCGCGACCGGGCCACCGCCGTGCTTGTGCCCGGCACACCTGCGCGACGCGTGCGCCAACCCCGCTGCGGCAACGCTGCTCGCTCGTCAGAACGAACGTGCCGAGGCGTGGCTGGCAAGCCCGTCGGCGGGCTCTGGCGGCGCTTTCCGGAGGCTGGCCGTCCGGCGTCACCGGCCACACGGCGATGAGGGGCGGGACCGCTGCCCGGGGTGCCTGGCCTCCGGCCCCACGGCCTGGGCGCCGGGTGCTCGGCACGCGGTGAGCAGGCCAGGGCAGCAACCCGTGCTTTGCTTGCGGCACGTGCTGGCGCTGCGACGCAGCGACCCGCCGACCGCCGCCCCCTTTGTGCTGGTCGCTGCCCGCCGCACGGATTCCGTGCTGCGAGAGCTCGAGGAATCGTTCCGGAAGCGGGCCTGGGCGCACCGGGATGAGCCGCGGGGCCGGGAAATGACCGCCTGGCAGCGTGCGGCGGCCTTCGTCGACGGCCGGGTGTACGGCGGCGGGCCGCCCGTCCCGCTCAGCCAATTCCGTAATCCCGGAGCTTGGCAGGGGTACGGGCCGCTCGGCTAACAGCCAGCGTCATCTGGCTGATGCTTCGAGCAGCGCTCCGCAGAGGTCCAGTATGTCGAGCATGCCCACTAGCCTGCCGTTATCGCCGACGACGGGCAGGTGCCGGAAATGCCCGGCAATCATGGCTCTGACTGCTTCGCGCAAGTTCGTCCCGGCTCTCACCACGGTCGGGTTGCTGGTCATCAAAGCAAGTATCCGGATGTCGTTGAGGTCCTTGTGCTCGGCCACTGCATGAACGATGTCCGTGTCTGTGATGAGGCCGACCGGTCTTCTGGACTCTTGGTCATCTATCACCACCAGAGCGGTCACGCCCGCGTGCTTCATCAGATAGGCGGCCGCGGCCATGTGGTCATTCGGGTCGGCCACCGTGAGTGCGGGCCGCATCGCCTCCCCGGCGGTCGTGGGCACGCGGATCGACCCAGCGGACGTCTCCTGCTTCGCAGCCTCCGTCATGATCCACTCCGTTCTTTGCGGTTCGCCGACGTCCCAGCCCTGATCTTGATCACCTAGCGGCAGTCACCCGCGAGTATCAGCCCGCGTGTCGGCCAGTGCGGGATACCGAGGGCTGGTGAGAGCCGGGTAATAGTCCGCCGCCGCAAGCTGCCCCGCAGAGAAGAACAACGCCCAGGCACTGCCCTTCCTGGCGCGTACGTCGCCTAGAGCCAGGCTGCCCTCGTCCGCCAGATCGGTGATCAAGTGCCTGATCACTGTGGCGGGCGCGCACACGGCCGCGATCGGCCCCGCCCCGGCCAGCTCTTGTATTCGGGCCAGCCCATCCCGGGGACGCAAAGCATATGGCTCCTCCGCGACCGACGGTTCGGGCTCGACGGGCAGCTGGAGATCTTCCCCGAGCGGGGTCATCGTTGCCATGAACCTCAGCTGCGGCGCGGCAAGCAGCCGGGATGGCATGAAGGCTGGCAACGCCAGCCGCAAGGCCTCAGCCTGTTCGCGCCCACGAGTGGTTAGCGGGCGGTCAAAGTCACGCCCCGCCCAGCGCCGCACGGGTACCGCGTGACCGTTGCGTACCAGCAGCACAGCCGCGATACCGGCGGAGCGCGTCTCCAGCGCCTCCAGGGCATCGAGCGCGTACGTGTCGTTGTGGTGGTCTAGCCGAGGCCGGGCTTCGGCGAGCGGCAGCCAGGCGATCGAGTCCACTTCCTGCGTCGGGGCAAACCGGTCAGATGAACCCTGCATTGCCCAGTACTCGACGGCCTTCGGGCCGTGGGCCGTGCCGTAATGCCCGACGTCCAGCCGCCGGCCCGCTATTGGCCGGATTCCGGTTTCCTCCAATACCTCTCGGCAGGCGGCTGCCAGCGGATGCTCGCCTGACCGCAATTTTCCCTTCGGCAACGACCAATCGCCATACCGTGGCCGATGCACCAGGGCCACCTCAATGACACCAGTCTCCTGGCGTCGCCACAGCACCCCGCCGGCGGCCCGGATCATATGGACAGCTTTCTCGGGCATTGGCGATCATCTCCCCGCATGAAGGCTGCGGCCGAAACCGTGCAGGATCAGATCAGCTGAAAACCAATTGCCCGCAGAGGGCCCGGCCCGGTGCCCTATGGCTTGCTGAAGCCGACCCGCGTGGGCAAACGCTGCAAATCTGCAGCACCAAGCACGAAATCGGACCGACATACCGGTCCTCCTCCCCGATCAGGGAAGCAGGACCCATCGGCCATCTGGCAAAGACGCCACGCCGTCGCCTGCAGCGCGCATCAGCGGGATCCACCGCCACGTGGCACACGGCCACACACCAAGAATAGTCCCAGGCCGAGGCCACAGCCAGTATGGTGCCCGGGCCCTGTGCCGCTATGTAATGTCAAGGACTTCACCCAGTGCCGCCACCACCAGGCCCATCACCACCATCGCGATGATCCAACGGCGGCGTCGGCCGCCGACGGCGGTGGCCAAAGCGCCGCCGAGACCGCCCAGCGCGCCGACGGCCACGATGATGGCAGACCAACTGTAGGCGGCAACGGCAGCACCGCCCAGCAGCGGGATGAGCGCGCCGACGAAGCTCGCTGCACTGGCAACGGCGGCGGCCGCAGCCGCCTCGCGGGCGACCTGCCGACCGAGCTGCCCCGCGGCCAGTCGTCCCGATCGGGTGAAGCTCAGTTCGCGCTCCGCCCTGGCCAACTCCGCACGAAGCTGGCCGTATTCGGCCACGAAAACGGTGAAGACCGAGGAGATAAGCGCAGCCACGGCTACCCGCAGCGCAAGGGAAATCGTTAGTCCTCTACCGTGAATGACGGCAGAGGATGCCAAGGTGAGAGCGGTGATGATTCCGTCAGCGATCCCCAAGGACAATGGCAGCAGGTAACGTCGCAGCCACGAGCGCACGCTGTGGGTCATGTCGGACGTGTCAGCGTGCTCGTAGGACGCGCTCGATAATGCGGTCGCCCACAACGATCTCATCGATGCTGTGCACAGCGGCTCCCGCGTTCTCGATGGCGGTGACGAGTGCGGGGATGTTGATGTTTTCGCCTTCGATGGTCACATCGGTGCCGACCGTCTCGATGTCGATATCGGTGACGGTGATATTGACTGCATGAACGCCAGAGACGCCATCTATGGCTTTGGCCAGATCCAGGATGTCTGGTCGCTGTACAGCCTTGTCGACATCGAGCAGCAGACGGCGCACGTTCATCGAAATCGCCTTCCTAGGACAGATCAGGATATCATTACGTATTAACACAAGAATCCGCGGTATCATTCCTCCTCATCAGAGAAACGGCGTCATAAACCGCATCGTCCAGGCAGCTGCAACTTCTTCCCCCGCGTGTAACATGAAGATGCTGGCGATGAGGCCCGCCTCGGCTGCACAGATCGTGCTGATGGCTTCTGCGAAGGAAACCGCGCGGAGGCGAGCAGTCGTGGAAATCGAGATCGTCGTGGAAGTTCCCCAAGGCTCCCGCAACAAGTACGAGATGGATCACGCCACTGGCCGGATCCGGCTGGACCGTATGCTGTTTACCTCCACCCGGTACCCGCTCGACTATGGGTTCATCCCCGACACTCTTGCTGAGGATGGGGACCCGCTCGATGCCTTGATCATGCTCGGCGAGGCCACTTTCCCTGGATGCACGGTCACCGCCCGGCCAGTGGGCGTGTTCTGGATGAGCGACGAGCACGGCCCCGATGCCAAGATCCTGGCTGTACCCGCCGGGGATCCGCGGTATAACGACCTGCACGAGATCGATGACGTGCCCGGGCACCTGCGCCGCGAGATCACCCAGTTCTTCGACATCTACAAGGATCTCGAGCCCAACAAGAGCACAGATGTGCGGGGCTGGCAGGGCCGCGCGGCAGCCGAGCAAGTCATCGCGGACGCCGTAGATCGCGCTCGCAGCCAGACGAAGCCCGCCGGCCACGGGTAGCCGCGACACGCCTCACCGTGTGCGGGGCTGACGAGGGCGGAAGACGCAGCGATCGGCTGGCTCGAGCCGGTGACCAGCATCGAACAGCCGCCCTAACCCCGCAAGGCTCGACAGCGCCTGGCGTAAGATTGCTATTGCGGCCGTGAGCCGTCGGCGGTGGATCCCGCCGGGACGCGCCTGTGTGGTGCGCGTCTGCACGCCAGCCGGCCGATGGATCCTGCTCCAGCGAAAGCGATGGTGAAGGAGCAGGCCATGTCGGCTCCCATTTCCAGGCCTGTGACACAGCCGCAGCAGTTTGGCAGGCTGTGGTGGCTGCCCTCGGGGGGGATCAGCAACGGCATCGACGACGACGCCTGGGCGCCGATCCTCGAGGTGACTGCTGATCAAGTGCCGCCGTTGCTCGCGGCGCTGAGGAAGGCTGGCGTCCCGGCCTATGCCGCTCACAGCCGCGCCATGGAGACGAGCTATCAACTCTGGGTGGGCAGCAGCGCCCACGCCCGGGCGGAGGAAACGCTGGTCAGGGTGCTCGGCCAGCGAGCGTGCGGGTAACTAGATGCCTTTCCACAGCATCCTCTTTGACGAGCCCGACGCAGCCATCGAACACGACCAGCCCGTTTACTTCACCGACCTGAACATGGACCAGGTCGTCGCGGCGATCACGGCGGGTCGCGGCGAATACGATCTGGCACCGTTCTTCTATACCCGGCTGCGAACCGTCAGTGAGATCGCATACCGGCAGGAGATAATGCGCGATTTGGAGGACGAGGCGCTATCGGCCTCCATCGCAACGTTCGCACGCCAGATGAGGACGATGCGTCAGCACCTGCACCAGGCCAAGAGCATGCATTACCAGCGGCAAAAGCAGAACTGGTTCCTGGACGCAGCAGCCATCTACTGCGACGCGGTGACGACGCTGGCCGGCGACCTGGCCCAGGCCAACCTGCGGTCACGTGGCTTCCTCGCATTCCGGGACCACCTCGCCGGCTACGCCAGATCCGAGGCCTTCACAAAGCTGGCCGCGGATGCGAACAGCCTGCTCGGCCAGCTTGCTGCGATTCAGTACTGCCTCGATATCCGGGACAGCCGGATCCGGGTGACCAAATATAGCGAAGAGGCCGATTACAGCGCTGAGGTCGTCGACACGTTCGCCAAATTCAAGCAGGGCGCGGTCAAAAGTTACGGCGGCAAGTTCCCTGACCTGGCAGAAATGGACCACGTCGAAGCCGGGATTCTGGAGCTGGTTGCGAAGCTGCACCCAGAGGTGTTCGCCAGCCTCGGCGAATTCGGCGACACCCACAGCCGGTTTCTCGACCGGACCGTGACGGCCTTCGACCGCGAGGTGCAGTTCTACGCCGCATACCGAGAGTTTGCCGGGCAACTTGAGCAGGCCGGGCTCGGGTTCTGCTATCCGCGGGTCTCCGCCGAGTCAAAGGAAATCAGTGCCAGCGAGACGTTCGACGTTGCGCTCGCCAACAAGCTCGTCTACGAACACCAGCCCGTGGTATGCAACGACTTCTTCCTGCGCGGTCCAGAGCGGATCCTGGTCGTGTCCGGCCCGAACCAGGGTGGCAAGACCACGTTTGCCCGGACGTTCGGGCAGCTGCACCACCTGGCCAGCCTCGGGCTCCTGGTCCCGGGCACCCAGGCGGAGCTGTTCCTGTTCGATCACCTGTTCACCCACTTCGAGCGCGGCGAAAACCTGCAAGACCTGCGCGGCAAGCTTGAAGACGACCTCACCAGGATCCACGGCATCCTCGGCCAGGCCACGGCCAGCAGCATCGTGATCATGAACGAGATATTCACTTCCACGACGCTGCAGGACGCGGTGTTCCTCGGCACACGGGTGCTAGAGCAAATCATCGACCTGGACCTGCTGTGCGTGTGCGTGACGTTCGTCGACGAGCTCGCATCGCTCGGCCCGGCCACGGTCAGCATGACGAGCACGGTGGTTCCGGACGACCCGGCAGAACGCACCTACCGGGTCGTGAGGAGGCCTGCCGACGGCCTCGCCTACGCGCTCGCGATCGCGGAGAAATACCGGCTCACCTACCGGGCGCTCAGGGAGCGGGTCAGGCCATGAAGGCGTTCCTGATGTACCCGGATCAAGACTTCGACGCCGAAGCCGACATGCCGCCCGGCGCCCAGGCCCTGATCGAGGACCTCGGGCTGCAGACCCTCTTCGGCGCCATGTCCGGCGACGACGAGTTCCTTTACGCGGTAGCCGAGCGCGCGGTGCTCACCAGCCTCGATCAGCCGGACGCGGTGCGCTACCGCCAGCACGCCCTGCGGGACTGCCTCGACCAGGCGCAAACGGTCCGGGAGATGTACCAGATCGCGGTCGAGGCGGTGCTCGGGAGCAAGAAGATCTACCGCGGCATCTTCAGCCAATCTCCCGACGCGACGCTGCGCTGGGCAATGGAGATGCTGCAGCTGTTCACCGGCCTGCTCCGCAAGCTGCGCGAACTCGCCGACACCAGCGCCGCCAGCTTCCGCTCGCAGGCCTTCTGCACCCTGTTCCAGACCTTGGCCGCTGAGCTGGGCGACGACTTCTTCGCCGCGGTCGACGAACACCTGAGCCAGCTGCGGTTCCGCGGTGGGGTCTTGGTCAGTGCCAGGCTCGGCAAGGGCAGCAAAGCGGTCCGCTATGTGCTCCGCAGGCCAGGCGAGCGGCGCCAGCGCTGGCTCAGCCGGATCACGGGGATGGACCCCGACGGCTTCACGATGCGGATCGCTGACCGGGATGAAAGCGGGCACCGGACGCTGGCGGAACTTCGCGGCCGGGGCATCAACCTTGCCGCCAGCGCGCTGGCTCAGTCGGCCGATCACATGCTGAGCTTCTTCACCATGCTCCGCTGTGAGCTCGGCTTCTACGTCGGCTGCCTGAACGCGCGCGACCGGCTGGCCGAGGCCGGCGAGCCAGTCTGCTTCCCTGAGCCGGTTGCGGCCGGAGGGCCGACGCGGCTGTCCTTCCATGGTCTGTACGACGTCTGCCTGAGCCTGAGGCTGGACCAAGGTCGGGCCGTGGGCAACGACGCGGGCGCGGACGGCAAAACGCTGGTGATCATCACGGGCGCGAACCAGGGCGGGAAGTCGACGTTCCTGCGCAGCGTCGGCCTGGCACAGCTGATGATGCAGTGTGGCATGTTCGTGGGGGCCGAGTCTTTTACCGGCACGGTGTGCACCGGGCTGTTTACCCACTACCGGCGGGAAGAGGACGCCGAGATGGAGAGCGGGAAACTCGACGAGGAGCTCGCGAGGATGAGCGAAATCGCCGACCGGGTGACTCCGGGCAGCGTCGTGCTGTTCAACGAGTCGTTCGCGGCAACCAACGAGCGCGAGGGCTCGGAGATCGCGCGGCAGATCGTGCGCGCGCTGCTGGAGTCCGGCGTGCGCGTGTTCCTGGTCACGCACTTCTTCGACCTCGCGCACAGCCTGTATCAGCAGGGTTCGGGCCGATCGTTGTTCTTGCGCGCGCAGCGGCGCGACGACGGGCAGCGGACGTTCCGGCTGGTCGAGGGTGAGCCCGAGCCCACAAGCTACGGTCTGGACCTGTACCAGCGCATCTTCGGCACGGCCGGCCAGGCTCAGAGCGCGGCGACCAGGTAGGCGACGAGCACGGCCGCAAACACGTAGAACAAATAAAGGTTCACGTCGCCGGACTGGATCGGCCTGACCACGTCGGCCAGCCACTCGAACGCCCGGATCACCGGCCGGTACAGGTACCGCTCGAAGATCGGGGTGGCCGCGGACTCATAATGCACCGGCCCGGAACTGCCCGCCGGTTCGTCGGACGCCCGGTGCACCGACACCGCCGGGCGGTACAGCGCGTCGAACATGACCCGCGTCGGCGCCGAGAACGTCATCGACGAGTACTGCATGCGGGGCTTGAACGCCAGGATCCCGCCGTCCCACACGGGCTCGATGCGGCTGGCGCCGCGCGGCCGCCCGGCCAGGTAGATCAGCACCGGCACCGCGCACACCGCGAGCAGGAACACCGCGAGCCAAGTCGGCGAGAACCCGGAGAAGTTCGTGTGCGCGGGGATCACGGTGAGGTTGCCCGGCAGCAGCACCGGCCGCAGCGTCACGCCGGTGACCGTGCGCATGGCCCGGGCCAGCCCGGCGAGCATGACCGGGGCACCGACGGCCAGCGCCACGCACGCCACCGCCAGCAGCGCGGGCCCGGCCTGTGGCTGGCGGGCCTCACCGGCCGCGGCGGCCTGCCTGGTGCGTGGCATGCCGAGGAACGGGATGCCGTAGCCGCGTACGAACGCGTAGATCGCCAGGCCGCCGGTCAGGCCCAGGGCACCGGCTGCGAGCACGATCAGGATCGCGACCAGGTGGTTACCGGTGCGGAACCCCTGGAACAGTCCCTGGAAGATCAGCCATTCGCTCACGAACCCGTTGAGCGGCGGCAGCGCGGCTATGCCCAGCGTGCCGAGGAACGTGATCACCGACGAGCGCGGCATCCGGTGCGCGAGCCCGCCGAGGCGGTCCATGTCCCTGGTCCCGGTGGCGTGCTCGATCACCCCGGCCTCCTGGAACAGCAGCGTCTTGTAACTGCCGTGGTTGGCCACGTGGTAGAGCCCGGCGAGCAGCAGGAACGCCCACAGCAGCCGCTGGCCGTAGGCCAGGAACGTCATCGCGGCGCCGAACGCGGTGACGATGATGCCGATGTTCTCGATCGTGGAGAACGCCAGGAACCGCTTGATGTCCCGCTCACCGAGCGCGTACAGGATCCCGATCGCCGCGGTGAGCGCACCAACGCCCATCGTGAGAATGCCCCGCCACGCTGGCCCGTCGGGCAGCAGCACGAACCCGAACAGCGCGATCCCGTACACCCCGAGCTTGGTGATCAGCCCGGACAGGAACGCCGAGCCGTCCGCCGGCGCCACCGGATGGGCCTCGGGCAGCCACACGTGCAGCGGCACCAGGCCGGCCTTGAACCCGAAACCGGTGAGGGCCAGCAGGTAGGCGGCGATCCGCCAGTCGCCGCTCACCAGGTGCGCCCGGGCGGCGATGAGGTCGAGCTGCATGGTGTGGGTCTTGGCCGCGAGGATCACGAACGCCGCGATGATCGCCACGAACCCGACCTCGGACAGCGCCAGGAACCAGAACGCGCCGGCGGCCACCTCGCTCCGGCGCGGCCGACGCAGGATCAGCAGGTAGCACAGCAGCGCCATGGTCTCCCAGGCGACCAGGAACGTCACCACGTTGCCCGCGACCAGCACGGCGAGGCTGGCCAGCGCCGCGAGGTTGAACACGCCGAGGTACAGGCCGGTGGCGTGGCCGGGCTCGTGGTAACGGGGGGCGTACAAGGCCGTTGCCACCGCGATCAGGCCGAGCAGCGCCATAAACACCCCGGCCAGGCTGGTGGCCTGCAGCTGCAGCGTGCCGACCACGACCGAGCCGCCGGCCGAGACCACCCGGCCGTTCCCGGACAGCAGCGCGGACACGCCGCCGGCCAGCGCGGCGGCACCGCCGAGCCCGGAAACCGCGCAGCAGACCCGGATCCCGGCCCTCGTTGATCCGCAGGTCAGGGCGATCAGCGTGGCCAGCCCCCACGCGGCAGCCGAACCGGCCAGCACCGGAAGCGGGCTCACCGGGGCGTCCCGTTCAAGGCAAAGTCAAGATCTTTTACCTTGTCGGCGAGCCTGCCCACCGCGACCAGCAGGCCCTGCAGCAGCGCCAGCGGGCTGGGCGGGCAGCCGGGGATCCAGACGTCGACCGGGAACGTGCCGCCGACGCCGCCGTGGGTGAACGGGTCCGGCTGGTACACGCCGCCGAGCGCGCAGGCGCCGGTCGCCACGACGAGCTTGGGGTCGGGCATCGCTTCGTAGGTCTTGCGCGCGGCAGTCTCGAACGCGCGGACCATCGGCCCGGTCACCATGAGCAGGTCCGCGTGACGAGGCGCCGGGGTGAAGAAGAAGCCGAGCCGGTGCAGGTCGTAGTGCGGCGCGGCGAGCAGCCGGATCTCCTGCTCGCATGACGCGCACGACCCGGTGTCCAGGGTGCGGATGTGCAGGCTGCGCCCGAACAGGCGGGCCACGGTGCGGCGGAGCTCTTCAGAAGTTGCCTGAACGGGTAGCTCCGTGCCGCCCTGGCCGGTGATGTCGGTCATGCCGGCCTCCCGCCGAGCGGGATCCGCTTGACCAGGTGCGCCCGGTTTGTCGTGGCCAGCTCGAACTCGCCGCTGGCGGCCGCGGCCTCGGGCGCCTCGGCGCGGCACCGGCCGCAGGCCGTGCACGCGCCGACGTCGAAGACCAGCACGTCGCCGTCGCGGGCGAGCGCGTGGCTCGGGCAGATCACCGCCAGACGGTCGGCCAGGTCCCGCGTCAGCACATCCGGCCGGAACGCGGGCGGGGTCGGCAGCAACTGCGCGGAAGGGTCGGGCCTTGCCGGGTAGCGCGTGGTGACCACGCCCCGGCGCAACCCCCGCAGGGTCCACAGTGGCATCGCGAGCTCCCTTCAGCGTGCCATGCCGGCCACGGTCAGCCAGAAGCTGGCCTCGATGATCGGGATGTCGGTGAACACATTCTGCGACCGGCAGGCGTCGTCGAAGCCGCGCCAGTTCCGCACCGCTGCCGGGCGCAGCCGCGCCCTGGCGATCCGCCCGCCCTCGTCGAGCGCCACCCAGGCCAGCGACTCCCCTCGGCTGGACTCGGCCCAGCCGAGGCCGGAGCTGGCGGCCTGGCCCGGTCCAGCCCCCGGGGGTAGGTCCCGACCCGGGCCAGCGCCAGTCCGCCCGATCTCCCCGATCAGGCGAACCGACTCGGCTGCCTCGGTGAGCATCACGCGGAACCGGGCAAGCACGTCGCCGGCGTCCGCTACCGCGACAGCCAGCGGGAACTCGCCGTAGGGCCACGCGGGGTGATCCGCGCGGGTGTCGGCCGCCAGCCCGGCGGCCCGGGCGACCGGGCCGACGAGACCGAGACGGCGGGCCGCCTCCTCGGTCACGATCCCGGTGGCCTCGAGACGATCGAGGAACGAGTTCGTGGACAGCAGCGCCTCGGCGGCGCGCTTCAGCTCGCCGTACGCACCGGGCAGGTCGCTGCGCAGCGCCGCCGCGTCCAGGTCCGCTTTGGCCCCGCCGATGTCAACGACGCCAAACAAATACCGGTGGCCGAACACCGCGGCGTTGACGCGCAGCAGCCGCTCCAGCGCGATCTCCGCGGCGGCCTGACCGATCACCAGGCCGGTGGACTGACACAGCGCCGCGGTGGCGGCGGCGTGGTTATACAGGCGCTCCAGCTCCAGCGCGATCGCCCGGGCTGCCATCGCCTGCGGCGGCGGCTCGAGCCCGAGCGCCGCCTCGGCTGCCGCGGCAAACGCCCATGAGTTCCCCACCGCGCCAAGGCCCTCGGTCCGCTCCACGTTGAACAGTGCCTCGCCCGGGGTCATGCCGCGCAGCCGCCACTCCACTCCGCGGTGCTTGTGCCAGGTGAACAGGTACAGGTCGACGAGCTCCTCGCCGCTGGTCACCAGGCCGTAGTACAGCGACTCCACCGCGACCTGACGAACCGGCCCGAACGGGAACTCGAAGGCGTGGCCGCCGACGTGGTGCGGCGCGTGCACGTCCCCGGGCGGCTCCGAGGCCGCCCGGCCGAGCCTGGGCCAGTCCGGCCCGGCCCACGGTGGCAAGGCCACCCGATTCAGCGGCCTGCCATTGGCCGGCCTGATACCGAACTGCTCATAGATCTCGCATTCCTCCGCGAATGCGCCCGGCACGACATCGGACAGCGACGGATAACTCTCGCCGTCGATCAGGGACTCGGTGACCAGGTACCTGCGGTCGGCGTCAAGGCCCCAGACCAGCCGCAGCGTGACCGGACCGTCGGTTTCCTGGGTAGCGGCGAACACGTCCGCCAGCCGTGCGCCCGGGTGCGCGGCGACCCGGCGCACCGCGGCGGACAGGCCCGCAACGGGCACACCGACCGTGATCACCGGCTCGTCACCGGCGCCATCCTTGCCGAACACGGCCAGGAGATCTCGCAGGCGGGGCTCATCCGCCAGGCCGGGCTGCGTAGTGGTCACGACATCACCGCCACGCAGTGCCGGATCACGGTGTCCAGGCCCGCGGGAATCCACAGCCCAAGCACAAGCAGCACCACAAGCCCGGCGAACAGCGGAGCCACGGCCGCGAAGGCCACCGCGCGCCCCCGGTACGGCGCCGCGAGGACGCCCTCCCGTTGCGGCTCTCCGGGGGAATCCCCGTGCGCATTCCCGAGCGGGCCCGCGGGCGGATCCTTGACTGCTACCCGCGCCGTGCCAGCACCTCCCAGCGCCACCTGAACCTCCCCGCCGCGGGCCGCGCCGGCCAGCGATGGTGAATCTGATGCACTCGAGAGATGTGGCTCATGTTCACGTTCATCCGGCGAGCGTCCGGTCACCATGCCGGTCGTAGTCCTGGCAAAAGCGACGAACGCCACCGCCAGCAGCGCGAGCAGCAGCAACGGGAACACCGGGCTGGACGTGGCGAAGCCTGCGCGGACGATCGTGAGCTCGGACAGGAACACGCCGAACGGCGGCGATCCGAGCACGGCGAACGAGCCGAGCAGCAGCGCGCCGCCGGTCACCGGAGCCGCGGCCAGCAGCCCGCGCACACCGGCCGCCTCCTTGGTCCTGTACCGCAGGACGACGTCACCGCTGGTCAGGAACAGCACGGCCTTGGCAATCGCGTGGTTGAGCGTCTGCAACAGCGCGCCATAGAGCCCGAGCAGACCCCCAAACCCCAGCGCGACCGCGATGATCCCCATGTGCTCGACGGACGAGTACGCGAACAGCCGCTTGAAGTTCCCCCGCCTGATCATGAACAGCACCCCGATCACGATCGACAGGAAGCCGAACGTCAGCAGGACCGCGCGGGGGAAGGTGCCGCCGAGCCGGGCGTGAGTGATCGCGAGGAACCGGATGATCGCGTACATGCCGGTGTTGAGCAGCGCGGCCGACAGCATCGCGCTGGCCGGGCTCGGGGCCTCGGCGTGCGCGTCCGGCAGCCAGGTGTGCATGGGGGCCAGGCCCACCTTCGTGCCGTAGCCCACCACGGCGAGCAGGAACGCCAGCCGCAGGCTCCCCGGGGCCAGCGCGTGCGCGTGGCTGAACAGGTACGGCCAGGCCAGCCGGTACTCGGCGGCCAGGTGCAGGCCACTGGCCGAGTAATACAGGAACAGCGTCCCCGCCAGCGCGATCGTGACCCCGAACGAGCTGATGATCACGTACTTCCAGGCGGCCTCGAGCGAGGCCGCTCGGGCCTCCAGGCCGACCAGCGCGGCGCTGGCCAGCGTGCTGGCCTCGATCAGCACGAACAGCGCGCCCAGGTTCCCGGTCTCCAGCGCCGCGAGCATCAGCGCGGCGAACAGACCGAAGAAGATGTAGTACAGCCGGATCTGGAAGGCCGACAGGTGCCCGGCATCCTCCTCGGCCGTCAGGTAGGCGACCGAGCCCACGCTGGCGAGCAGGGTCACCGCGGTGACCGTCAGCAGGAAGAAGCAGCTGAGCGAGTCCAGATAGAGATAGCCGGCCCAGCCGCGCAGCGGTGCGTGGTGCAGTTCCGCGGTCAGCAGCCAGACCGCGCAGGCGAGCGAGACCAGGGCGCCGGCTGACGCCGCCCACCCCGCCAGGCGGCCTCGCGCGCCGCACGCTGCGGCAGCGGTTCCGGCCAGCGGGCCGGCCGCGGCCACGATCATCACGACGATCACGGGACGTGCCTCCTGCTCGTGCTCATCCCTGCAACTCCCGTAGTTCCCCAGCGCTTGCGCTCGCGAGCCTGCGCGTCAGCCCGGACACGAAGACCACCATGATCAGCACCCCGGCGACCAGGTCGAGGAAGATTCCGGCCTCGACGATGAACGGGAACGTCGCGACCAGCGTGATCGCGCCGAGGAACACCCCGTTCTCCACGATCAGCCAGCCGATGAGCTGGGCCACGGTGTGCCGCCGGACGACCATGGACAGCCCGCCGAGCAGGATGACCGCGGTGGACAGGGGGACTACCGCCGCGGCGACCAGGCCGTGCGGCAGCAGTTGCGGCCGGGTCACCAGGTAGGCGAACGCGGTCAGGGCGCCGCCGGCGATCAACGAGGTCGACAGCCCTGTGGACAGCGCTGCGTCTCGCTTGAGTTCCAGACGCTGGATGAGCAGCCGGCGCGCGGACACCGGGATCCCGATGCCCTTGATCGCGAGGGTGGCCACGGCCAGGACCCAGAGCTCGATGCTTCCGAAAGCGTAGGCGGCAACAGCCGCGGCAAACGACAGCACCACCGACTGGGCACCGTAGTAGGCCAGGTACCTGTTGAACAGCTTGGAGCCCAGGCAGGCGAAGGACAGCAGCAGGATCAGCACGCCGGACAGGTCGAGCAGCACGCCTGCGGCGCTGGTCGCGGACAAGCTCTGCATCGGCTCACGCCCCGATCACATAGGACGTGGCGACGCCGACCAGCGCCAGCAGAAAAGAGGCACCGAGGAACTCGGCGATGCGGAAGAAACGCAGTTTGGCGAACGACGTGTCGATCACCACGATCGCCAGACCGCATACGGCGAGCTTGCCGAGCAGGACCGGGATCGCGAGCAGCGCCGACGGCAGATCCGCCGAGGTGCCGAGGCCCCAGGGAATGACGAACACGTTCATGAAGATCGAGGACATCACGAAGAGCTTCATCCAGCTCGCCCACTTCATCAGCGCGTACCCGCGGCCCGAGTACTCGAGCACCCGGTTCTCCTCGATCATCGAGATCTCGGTGGTGCCGCCGGGGTTGTCGATCGGAATCCGCCCGTTATCCACCAGGACAATCATGAAAAACGCGACGAGGCCGAGCACGTGGGTGGGCAGCACCAGCGCGTACGGCGAGGAAGCGATCGCATGGTTCATCAGGTATGGGTTGTCGGATGCGGAGACAGCACCGACGGTGAAGAAGACCAGGATCAGCGCTGGCTCGGCCATGCTGCCAACCCAGCTGGCCCGGCTCGCCCCGAGGCCACCGGCCGGGCTCGCGGTATCCAGCCCGGCCAGCGAGGTCATGAAGCTGGCCAGAGTCAGCACGAACGCACCGCCGATCAGGTCGGCGAGGAACGCGAGCGGCAGCGGCGTGTTCGTGATGATTGGCACGATCACGGACACCGTCAGGTAACAAGCGAAGGCAACGAACGGAGTAATCCGGAAGATCCACGATGCCTGGTCGCTGGTCACGCTGCCCTTTCGCAGCAGCTTGGCCAGGTCCCGGTAGGGCTGCAGCACGCTCGGGCCGCGCCGGGACGCGAGCATCGCCTCGGCCCGGGTGAGCACCCCCGCGTACAGCGGTGCGAAGCACAGGACCACGAGACTCTGCAGGACCTGAATCAGGACCGGAACAGACAAATGCCCTCCACCTGTCGGCGACGCTCAGGGCGTCCGTGCAGGTAGAGGCCATTAGCCCGGGCCGCAAAACATGGCACAGGCGTTGCGCGAGCCTCATCGCGTTACTTCTTCAGGATACACGGGACAACTCGGGACCTGGCAATCTTGACGCGCCCGGGCTGGCCGGCAGAGCGTCACTCGGCGCTGAGCAGCAGCACCGGGACGGCGCTATCCTTGGCCGCCGCCTCGGCGACCCGGCCCAGCCGCGTGCGCCGCGCCGCACCGTCGCCGTGCCTGCCGAGCACCAGCAAGTCGAAGCCGTGTTCGGCCGCGTACGTGCACACGGCCCGGCCGACCTGCCGGTCCTCCACGATGTGCAGGCTCATCCGGACTCCGTCGGCCGCCGACTCACGCATCCGCTCGAACCGGTCCTCGGCGCGTCGCCTGATGGCGAACTCGCTCGCTCGCTGTCCCGCTGCCTCGCTCCCCCGCGCGTCCGGCACAACGGTCAGCGCCACCACATGGCCCGCGCCGCCGCGAACGATCGCCGCCGCCGCGCTGAGCGCCTCCGTGGCATCGGCCGAAGCGTCCCAGCCGACCAGCACCCGGCGAAACGGGCCCGCAGTCACGGGGTCACCTCGGCCTCGCCGCCAATCTCGCCATCATGACCTCCTCCAGCACAGTGCGGATGTCACTGAGTAGAGGCCATCAGCGAGCTGTCATCCCGCGGTTACGGCGAGCCTCATCGCCACGGCCATTGTGAGCGGCGGAGGGGACGGTCACAAGTGGTTGCCGGGGATCAACTCGCGTCCAGCCTCGCGGGACAGCTCAGGCTAGCGCGATGACCACGGCAAGTACCGCAACGAGCGCGATCAGCATGTAGGCGAGGTATGCGTCCAGGCGACCGGACTGAAGCCGCGTGGCCACCCGCCCGAGCCCGAGCAGTGGCCTCAGCAGCGGCCGGTACAGGTACTGTTCGGCCGGCTCGATCACGTCCGACGCGTAGCCGACGTGCGCGGCCGTGTCTTGCCCAAACCCATCGGCCACCGCCGTGGCGCTCGCGCTGCCGCCGGGAGAAAGCCGCCGGACCTCGGTTCTGGTATGCAGCACGGTAGCCAGCACCCGCCGCGTCGGGCTGGCAAAGCCGAACACCGTATAACGAGCCGACCCGGTCACGCCGGCGGTCGCCGAGCGCCACGCGGGCACCCGCCGGACCCGCAGCAGCCTGCGGCCCGACAGGCCCGCGGCGAGCAGCAGCACGATCACGAACAGGGCCGGCATCGCGATCCACAGCCAGGACGGCGAGAGGATCGAGAACCCGGCAAACACCGGCTGCAGCACCCAGGGCGACTTCAGCGCGCCGCTGGTCAGCGACGCGGGCACGATCGGTGATAGGCCGGCGGCGATGACCCGGATCTCCAGCGGCGTCAGCGCCGCCAAGACCAGGCAGGCCGCGCCGAGCCCCGCGATCGCGGCCCGGCCGCCGAGGCGATAGTCCCGCAGGCCCAGGTCGGCGGCGCCCGGCCGCGACTGTCCGAGCACGACCATGCCGACCAGCCGGACGAACGTAACCCCGGCGAAGCCCGCGGTGAGCGCCACCGCCGCGCCCACGACCGCGAGCACCAGCCGGAACCCGAGTCCCGGCACCCGGAACTGCTGCATCAGCGCCTCGAGCAGGAACCATTCGGAGACGAACCCGGAGGTCGGCGGCAGACCAGCCAGCGTCAGCCCGCCGACCGCGAGACCGACGCCACGCCATCGCGACAGCCGCGCAACACCGCGCACCGCGTCGAGATCGTCGGTGCCGAACACCGACTCGATGCCCGCGGCGGCGGTGAACAGCAGCGACTTCGCGGCGGTGTGCGCGATCATCTGCAGGGTCGCCGCCAGCATGCCCGCCGCGATCAGGAGCCGGTCGCCCACGGCCGCGCCGACCATCGCCACACCGAACCCGGCCAGGATCAGCCCGGCGTTCTCCACACTCGAGTACGCGATCACCCGCAGCAGGCCGATCTGCACGGCCGCGTGCGCGATGCCCAGCAGCGCGGTCAGCGCGGCGAGGATGAGAACCAGTCCGATCAGCCAGGCCGGCGGCGCGCCGAGCACGGCCAGCGTGCGCCACAGCCCGTAGAAGCCCACGTTGACCGCTACGCCCGCCATCACGGCCCGGGCGGGCCCGGGCGCTGCCGCGTAACCACGCGGCAGCCAGATCTGGAACGGGACCAGGCCGACCTTGATCACGAAGCCGAGCATCAGCAGCGCCTCCGCCGTGGTGCGGACCCCGCCGGGCGGCACGTGCGCGAAGCTGGCCACGGCCAGCGAGCCGGAACGGGCCGCCAGCAGCAGCAATCCGGCCAGCAGCGCCATGCCGCTGCTCTTGCCGAACGCGAGCGTCACCAGCGCGGCAGGCGGGCGGTCGTGCTTGCCGCGCTCGAACCCGGCCAGCAGATAGAACGCGAGCGTCAGCATCTCCCAGGAGAACAGCAGCGTGAACGCGTCCCGCGCGATAAGGAACACCGCCACGGCGGCGAGCGTGAGCGCATAGCTGGCGCCGAGCCCGCGGCGGGCGGTTCCACCCTGGTGCGCCCAGCCGGCGAAGCCGAGCGATATCCACGCCGCGGCACCGAACGCGAAGACCAGGAAGAGCCCGGAGAGCCGGTCGGCCACTAGCCCCAAGGTGCCGGATCCGAGCACGCCGGCCGGCCACACCCGGGCCTGATGGCCGGCCAGGGCCCCGGCACCGCCCACGACCAGGCATACCGATCCTGCCGCGCCAGTCAGGTAAGGCAGTGAGGCAGCCAGGCGCGACTTCGCCCCGGCCGCCAGGTCCAGGACGGCCGCAAGGGCGAATAGGGCAAGACCCGCGGCGAGCACGGCCGAGAACCCAGTCACCGCTGTCCTCCCTTGCCGTACCCGAACTCGCGGGATGAGGCCGGCAGACGCCCGATCGCGAGAAGCAGCGCGTGCAGGATGCTGAACGGGGTCGGCGGCGAGCCTGGCAGCCAGACGTCCACCGGCACGGTCTCGCCGATCCCTCCGGTCACCGCATAGGACGGTGCCGCCAGACCGCCGCTCACCGCATCGGTGCCCACCGCGATTACGATCTTCGGTTCGGGCATCGCGTCGTAGCTGCGGCGCAGCGGCTCGGTCATGCCCCGCGCGCCTGCGCCGGTAGCCAGCAGGATGTCCGCGTGCCTGGGGCTCGCCGTGAAGAAGATGCCGAGCCGGTGCAGGTCGTAGACCGGGTTCGCCAACGCGAGGATCTCCCATTCCTCGGTGCCGTCAGACCCGGCGTCGACGTGCCGCAGGTGCACCGAACGGCGCAGCGCCGCGGTCCTGGCGCGCAGCCGGTCCTGCAGCTCGGCCAGCCGCTCCGGCGACTCGGGGAACTCGGGAACCACCAGGCCGGACCGCGCCGCAGCCGCGGCCGCGGGCCCAGCCGACCAGCCGAACACGTCGGGCCGCGCCGCCACGCAACGGCCGCAGAGCACACACTTGCCCTGGTCGAGACGCACGGCACCGTTGCCCGCCGGATCCTCGGCGCGAGTGATCGCGCCGGTCGGACACAGGGCCTCGAGCGCTCCGCCGTCGGCAGCGGGATGAGCATCGAGCACGGTCGCGGGCCCGGGCACCGCGACCGCGTACGGATCGGGCCTGGACGGCCAGCGGGTGGTGACCACTCCGTTCCGGAGTCCTCGCAGCGCCCACATCAGCGGCTCACCCCGGCCACGGACAGCCCGAGGCTGGCCTCGATGAACGGGAAGTCGGTAAGGATGTCGCCGTGGAACATCTCGTGCATCAGCACCAGGTTGTGAAACGACGCCGACCTGGGCCGGCAGCGAGCCAGGCGGCCGCCTTCCAGCCGCAGGTCGTAGAGCACCTCGCCCGCAGCGGCCTCGGCCCAGCCGACCGCCCGCCCCACCGCGGGGTCACAGCGCGCCCGCACCGGCCCGTCCGGCGCGTCGGCAAGCTCGTCGGCCACCTGGCGGAGCAGGTGCAAGGACTGGGCGACCTCGTCCCAGCGGACCCACAGCCGGTCCAGCGCGTCCCCGGCGCCCCGCGGGGCGGGCTCGCGCAATGCGAGCGACGGGTAGGCGTCGTACGGCCGGTGCTGGCGGGTGTCGTCCGAGTAACCCGACGCCTTGCCGATCGGGCCCAGCGCGCCATGCTCGCGGGCGCGCTCAGGGCTGAGGACGCCGGTGCGGCGCAGCCGGTCCAGGAACGACGCCGTGCCCATCAGCGCGGCGACGTCGCTGGTGATCGCCTTGTCCAGGCGGCTTATGTCGGCCAGCAGGTCGGCGGGCGATGCGAGCGGCAGGCGGCTGACGCCGCCCGGCACGACCACCCGGCGCCCGAACCTGTTTCCGCAGGCCCGGCTCACCAGGCGCATCACATGCTCCTTATGAGAGGCGAACCGGGCGGTGGCCACGGCGAGCCCGGCACCATCCGCGAGCCGGACCGCGACGTCCAGGTGAGAGGCCAGCCGTTCGAGTTCCGCGTGCAGCACCCGGACCAGCGCCGCAGCCCAGGGGACCTCGGCGCCGCAAATTCGCTCCAGAGCGTGGCAGTAGGCCAGCGTGTGCGCGACCGTCGCGGTGCCCTCGACACGCTCGGCCAGCAGCACGCCGTCCGCGGCGGTCATCTCCTCGAACCGCTTCTCCAGCCCCCGGTGCTTGTAGAACACGCGCATGTTCAGGTGCGGTATGTCCTCGCCCGGCGTCTCGACGAGGTACTCGATCGACTCCACCACGCCCGAACGCACCGGGCCGTGCGGGATCGTGAACAGCCCCGGGCCAACCACGTGCAGCGGCAGCGCGTAGGGATCAGGCTCGATCACGGCCGGCCCGCCGGTCTCACCCGGCCTGGGCCGCAGCGCGCCCTCCGGCGGCTGCGGCAGCAGCAGCGGTTCGGGGCGCGGATGTCCCTGCGGGATCACGCCGAACATGTCGGCGATCTCGCGTTCGTACCAGAACGCGGCGCCGAGCCGCGGTGTCAGCGACGGATAGCTGGTGGCCGTCGGGGGCAGCACGGCTTCTGCCACCATCACCCCATCGCCACCGACCAGGTGCGCGCAGAGCACCAGACCTTCCGGGCGGACGGTACCGAAAAGGCCCGCGAACCTGTGACCGGCCGCCACCCGGGCGGCCACTTCATGCCACAGCGCGGTCACATGGCCGGACAGCCGGGCGACCGTCATCACGTCCGAGTTCACGCTCCCACCCCAAGCTGGTGAACCGCGCGGGAGAGCAGCCCGGTCAGCTCGGCCGGCGGGTGGAGCCCGAGCATGAGCAGCACGGCGACCCCGGCGACCACGGGCACCACCATCCACGCGCTGGGCTCGCCCCTGGTGAGCACCGCCCCGCTGCCGGTGGTCCCGGCCCGGCGAGGCGTCAGCAGCATCCGGTTGCTCGCCAGTGTCAGGCCGAAGAACGCGATCGTCACGAGCACGATCAAGATGGCGGCAGCGGTATCGGACGAGGCGCTGAAGCCACCCTCCACGATCTCGAATTCGCTGCGGAAGATGCCGAACGGTGGCATCGCGCACAGCGTGAGGACCGCGATGCCGAACAGCGGCCCGCTCCACGGCAGCAGGTCCAGGCCGCCGGTGATCGAAGACATGCTCTTGCTGCCGAACTTGTGCACGAGCACCCCGGCACCCATGAAAGCGTTGCCCTTGGCCGCGGCGTGAGCGAGCACATGCAGCAGCACTCCTGCCAGCGCGATCGGTGCACCGAAGCTCACCCCGATCGCCAGGATGCCCATGTGCTCGACGCTGGAATACGCCAGCATGCGTTTCACATTCTGCTGCTCGAGCAGGTAGAGCGCGGCGAGCAGCAGCGACGCGACCCCAAATACCAGCAGTACGTCACGGGGGAAACGCGGCCCGAGCACCACGGACGCGACCTGGTAGTACCGCAGGATCGCGTAGAAGCTGACCGCGAGCAGCGATCCGGACAGCAGCGCCGATACCGGAGTCGGCGCCTCGGAGTGCGCGTCCGGCAGCCAGGTGTGCACGGGCACTAGGCCCATCTTCGTACCGAACCCGACCACCGCCAGCACGAACGCCAGCCGGACCGGGGTTTGGGGTAGCCGGGCGCCCGCGTGCAGCAGCGGAATGAACGAGAGGTCGTAGTGCTCGCCGAGCACCCGGGATCCGGCGTAGTAGGCGAAGATCGTCGCGAGCAGCGCGAGACCGAGGCCAGCCGAGGCGATGAGGATGTACTTCCAGGCCGCTTCGGCGGCCCCGTCGGTGTCCTCGATCGCCACCAGCAGGGCTGAGATCACGGTGGTGATCTCGATTGCAATCCACAGCAGCGCCAGGTTGCTCATGAGCGGCGCTGCCAGCATCGTCCAGGCAAAGAGATTCAGCCCCGTGTAGAACCTCCTGGAGTACCGCGAGTAGCCGACCCCGCCCCGTCGCCTGCTGGGAGCCAGGTAGCCGATCGAGTACACGGCGACCGCGGCGTAAAGGAAGCTCGTGGCCAGCAGGAAAACGGTGCTGATCGCGTCCACCCGCAGGTATGACAGGTAGCTGAGGTCCCGGTGAGCGGCCGCCGGGACCAGTGCGAGGACCAGCCCGAAACAGACCACGCCGGTGGCTGCGGTGACGGCCTCGGTCACGACGGCCGGGGCACGCAACGACACCAGAGCCGCCGCGAATGGCAAGACGAGCAGCAACAAGATCACCACGAGCATCGCTCAGCCCCGCAGACTAGTCAGGTCGGCGGTGGACAGCGACTCGGCCCGCCCGTGGTGCACCCGGATCAGCAGCTCCAGCACAACGACGGCGACCAGCAGGTCGAACAGGAACGCCACTTCGAGGAACAGCGGCAGCCCGGCGGCGACCACGAGCGACGCCAGGGAGATCCCGTTCTCCAGCGACAAGAAGCCGATCGCCTGGGATGCCACGTCACGTCGCATGATCATCAGCACGAACGCCACCAGCACTACGGATACGGAGATCTCCAGGGCTGTGGGCGGCAGGGCGGAACTATGAATATCCAGGGCCCGGGCCGAGAAGAAGCCGAACGCGGCGACGGCGATCGCCAGCAGCACGGTGTTGGCCAGGCCCAGCGAGCCGCTGCCGGCAATCTCGGTCCAGCCCAGGGCCGGCTCGTCCTTGCCCGCCCGGCCCATGCCACGCAGCAGCCTGCGCAGCACGACCGGGACGATCACGACCTTCAGCGCCGCCGAAAGCGCCGCGAGGACATACAGGTCCGGCAGGTGCCGCACGGCGCCAACCAGGATCGCGAGCACGGAGATGAGAGCGGCCTGAACCGCATAGAGGCGCACCTGATCGCGAATCAGCGCCTGCCGGAACATGCCGAACTCGGCCAGCAGCACACCCAGCGCGATCACGCTGGATTCGCCCGAGTAAACGCTCGGCGCCGCCACCGCGGCCGTCGCCGACATCAGCCACCCCCAAGGTAAAGCGTGAACACTCCGAGCACCGCGAGCAGGAAAGCCGCGGAAACGAATTCAGTGATCTTGAACAGGCGCAGCTTGGCGAACGAGTTGTCGATAACGGCCACAACGATCCCCAGCACGGCCGCCTTGCCGACCAGCGCGACGATCGCCAGCGCCACGGCAGGCCACCGCGTGGTGGCGGCCAGACCCCAGGGCGCGACGAAGATGTTGATCAGGATCGTGTAGAGGATCAGCTGCTTCATCCACGATCCCCACTTCAGCAGCGCGAAGTAGGGACCGGAGTGCTCGAACGGCCGCGCCTCCTCGATCATCCCGAACTCGTTCGTGCCGGTGTGCGTCTCCACCGGTATCCGGCCGGTCTCCGCCAGGATCACCATGAACAGCGCGGCCGCGGCGAGCAGGTGGGCGGGCCGCACGATCTGGCTCGCCGACGAGCGCACGGTAGCGGCCAGCGCGTACGGCAGGTCGGTCCCGGTCACCAGCGCGACGACGAAGATCACGAACAGCACGACGGGCTCGGTGATCGCGCTGAACGTCTTCGCCCGGCTGGCGCCAAGCTGGGCGTACGGGCTCCCGGTCTCCGAGGCAGCGATCGCGACCAGGAAGCTGGCCAGGGCCAGAATGAGCCCGCCGCCGAGGATGTCGCCCATGTAGCCGAGCGGCAGCCCGAAGCTGGTCAGCACCGGGATCAGCAGCGGCACGGTCAAATAACACGCCGCCGCGCCCACCGGCGCGGCCAGGAACACCCAGCTGGCCCCCTCGGGTGCCAGCGCCTCCTTGCGGAGCAGCTTGGCCAGGTCGTAGTACGGCTGCAGCACCCGCGGGCCGGCGCGGCCTTGCAGCCGCGCCTCCACGCGCGCGATCACGCCCGAGATCCCAGGTGCCGCAAGCGCGATGGTCGCGACCTGCAAGAACTGAACAACCGGTATCGGAAGGGTTCCGCTCACCGGTCCGCACCCGCGACCTGGGACAGGGGCACTATGCCCCCACTACTTTTGCCGGGCGGCTCCGGCGCCACGTCCGTCACTGCTTGCCTCCTGTAAGCCCGCCGGGTCTCCCAGGCGAGATTGCAGAGGCCATTAGCGACACCTTCCGCGGTTACGGCGAGCCTCATCACCAGCCCCTCATTGTGGCGCAAGCCCTGCTGCTCCTGCAAATTCACTCGGCTAAGCTGCGGTACCGGCGGAGGGGCCCGCCGTCGACCGCGGATGAGCCGCCAACGGTCCCTGCCAGGGGCTGGAGGATGGTCAGGTGCCCGAGCCCGGTGGTTCTGGATCCAGCCGGGTGCCGTTGCCTCGGCGAGCGGCCCAAGCGTCCCCAGCTCTCAAGTTTGTGCTGATGGTCGGCGTCATGAGTTTCTTCGCTGACTTTACCTACGAAGGGTCGCGCTCGGTCATCGGCCCTTACCTGGGCGCGCTCGGCGCCGGGGCGCTGGCGATCAGCGTGATCAGCGGGCTGGGCGAGTTCCTCGGTTACGGACTGCGCCTGTTCTCTGGGCGCAGCGCCGACCGGACCGGACGGTACTGGCCGATCACGATCGGCGGTTATGCGGTCCAGATGGCAGCGGTACCGCTGCTCGCGCTGGCCAGGAACTGGCAGCTGGCCGCGCTGCTGATCATCGCCGAGCGGATCGGCAAGGCCACCCGAAACCCGCCGCGGGACGCGATGCTGTCGCACGCAGCGCGGGAAATGGGGTACGGCTGGGGCTTTGGCGTACACGAGGCGCTGGATCAGTTCGGCGCGATGTTCGGCCCCCTGCTCGTCGCGGTGGTCTTGGCGGTGAGCGGGCACGACTACCGGCTGGCGTTCGCGGCCCTCGCGATCCCGGCCGCGATCACGCTGTCGCTGGTGCTGATCGCACGCAGATTCTTCCCGCGACCGCAGGATCTTGCGGCCGGCCCGGACGGAGTAACCACTGGGGGCCTACCGCGGGTGTTCTGGGTGTACCTGGCCGCAGCCGCTCTGGCCGCCTCGGGGTTCGCGGACTTCCCGCTGATCGCGTTCCACTGGCAGCAGGCCGCTACCATGCAGCCGCCGCTCATCCCTGTGTTCTACGCGGTCGCGATGGCGGTCAGTGGCGTCGGGTCTCTTATCTTCGGGCGCCTATTCGACCGGTCCGGAATCGGGGTGCTGATCCCGCTGACCGTGGCAACCGCCGGGTATGCACCGCTGGTATTCCTCGGCGGCCTGTGGGCCGGGCTGGCGGGCGTAGCGCTGTGGGGGCTCGGAATGGGAGTTCAGGAGTCGATCATTCCCGCCGCCGTTGCGCCGATGGTTTCGCCAGACCGCCGGGCGTCCGCGTACGGACTGTTCACCGGCGCCTACGGCACAGCCTGGGTGCTGGGCAGCATCGTAATTGGCCTGCTGTTCGACACCTCGCTCGGTGCGGTCACCGCTTTCGCCGTGGCCGCTCAACTCGCGGCGATCCCATTCCTCCTGATCGTCCGCTCGCGCACGACAGCCTAGGGCTCGCGCGCCGGCCGCCAAAGGTTGGCCAGGTAAGGGGCGTACAGTTCGCGGTGGCGGTCGAGCATCGCGCGCAGGTGGCCGGCCACGGGTGGCCGCAGGTCCAGCTCCTGTATCCGGTCAACCGGGACGAACACTGGCGCCAGGCCCTTCTCGAGCTGCTCAGGCATCTGGTCCGGTGCCGGATCGGCAGCCAAGAATACGATGTCGACGGTGCGCGGGCCGGAGTCCGGACCGCTGGCTTCCAGTACGTACGCCACCCTGTCGGGGTTGACGTAAAGACCGGTCTCCTCGCGCACCTCACGGCGTGCGCACGCCGCCATACTCTCGCCGGGCCGGGGAGTGCCGCCGGGCAGTACCCAGTCGCCAGCACCGCTGCCAACACGATGCACCAGCAGAACCGTTCGCTTGCGGAGGACAATGGCCGAGCAGCGCAGCTCTACGCCGTCAGGCATGTTCATGCAACTCCTTAGGTATCTGCCGGTCCGGCTATGCCCGGCCGGACTTCGCTGGTGCCGCCGAGGCGACGTCCGCGAGCTGCAGCCAGCCTTCGGCAAACAGCCACGCGGACAGTACGTCACTGGGCCAGTGCACGCCGAGATAAATCCTGCTCGAGCCCACGCATACGGCAACGAGAAGCGGAACGCCGTGCCTGCCTAGGCCGCTGGTTGTACATCTAACGCAAGCTCCTGCCGTCAGGACCGCCAGCGACGTGTGCTTCGAAGGCATGCTGAATCCCTCGGGCTCGGTCAGCCATATCGCGTCAGGCGGCCGGGGCCGGGCAATCGCCCGGGACAGGATGCGGCGGACGACCGCTCCGGTGACCACCGCAAGGCCCGGCACGCACGCCTGCTGCCAGCTGCCCCGCCGCATCGCCATGGCGGTGGCGGCGGCTATGGAGATGGCCACGAAACGTGGCTCACCGAGCGAGCTGACCGTCCGGGCGGTTCGCACCGCGGCCGGGTTGCGCCCATTCTCGGCCAGCCTGATCACTGCCTGGTCGAGCCTGCCGATCAGGCCGTGTCCCGGCCGGGCGACGATCGCGGCGAGGCCGGCGAACGCTAGCGCGCTTCCGCAGGCGTGCCTAACCACCGTGCGCTCGAGTCCGGCCACAGCCCCGCTCCTCTCGGCTAGCCAGCAGGACCCATTGGCCACCGGGGCAATGCGCACGCGCCAATGCGCGGCTTCGGCGGGATCCATCGCCGAGTGGGCTCGCCACTGCGATCATGATAGGCGAGGCCCGTCTCAGGCCGCACGCCCCGGTAGGTGGTGTCTGATGTTACGCGCCTACGCCCTGATCGATGACCACCTGAGCTGTACGCATCCCGCCTGCGCTGGCAGCCGCCGACCCGCCCGCCGGCCTTGCGAGGTTGGATTATCCGCTCGGCTACGCTATGAGCAACGGCGGAGGGGCCCGCCGTAGACTGCGGAGACGCCGCCAACGGTCCCTGCCAGCAGGCAGGAGGTTAGTGGCGTGCGCCCGAGCCACGACGCGGGCTGCTGCCCGTATGCATGGGGACCGGTTGATTCACCGGGTTCGACGCGTGACCACCCAACCGGGACCGTACCGGTCGAGACGGCAGCGCTGATCAGCCATCTCTATGACTGCCAGGGGCTCTCAACATATGAGATCGCGAAGCGCGTTGGACTCAGCCGGCAACGCGTCGGGCGATTGCTGAACAAGGCTGGGGTCGCGGTCAAACCACGTGGCGCGGGCCGACAGCGAAAGCCTGACCCGCAGCAAGCCGCACTTACCGACCTCGCCGTCCGTCTCTACGAGAACTCGAATCTGTCGTCGCGTGAGATTTCGGTGCTTACCGGAATGCCAGAGCGGACGGTTAGAGACCGGCTGCGCGATCGGGGCGTACGCATGCGCACGCGAGGACGGGCCAACAGGGAGGACCGGGCAGCGGCGCCTGCGGAGGCGCTCGTTGAGCTGTACATCCGAGCAGGGCTGAGTGCGGCAGAGGCAGGCCGACGATTGGGGGTACCCGGCAGGGTGGTCCTCCGTACCGCGCACGATCAGGGCCTGCCGGTGCGCATCGGCGGGCCAGAGCCACGTCACGGACCCAGCGAGATAGAGCTGATCGATGCGCTGTATGCCGATCCGATGGTGCGGCAGATACTTTCCAAGAACGGGATCCTCCCCCGGCCGGCCGGAGGCCCGATCTGGCAGCGTTTTCCGGTGCCCGTATATATAAGCCCGGAGCTGGCGAGAGAACTGTACGTACCCTGTGGGCTAGGCCTGCGGCACATCGAGCTCATAACCGGCCAGCCGGCTGAGACCGTCCGAGATCTCCTGCGTGCGCAAGGAATCTCATTGCGGCAACAGGGCGGCAGATCACCGTTCATGCGAAGATGGCGGAGCGCAAATCGTGGCGCTCAACAGGCCTGACCTTTCCGCCTGGAGGCTTGCAGAAGATACGCAGCAATGGCTCGCGCTCGGGAGTCGCACAGCCCGCCGGCCACGTCTGCAGCCAGGAACAGGTACTGTTGACGGTAGGCGGAGGGGCTCGCCGCAAACGCGCCAAGGCCAACGGTCCCTGTGTGGCGAACAGGATGCGTGCGGCATGAACCAGATCATCGCGGTCAATCACGCCCGGAAGTCTTTCGATGGCAGGGTCGCCCTTGACGATGTGACGCTTGCCTTCCTGCCCAGCGCGAAGATTGGCGCTGCCGGGCCCAATGGCACCGGCAAGTCGACGTTGCCGCGGATGATGGCCGGCCGGGCCGCGCTCACGTGCCTGGCCAGCACACGCGGGCTGCGGTGGGCGCCTCTGGACCCGAGATCTGGCGTCATCCAGCTGGTCACTTACGATGGCGAGCACCTCGGCCACGTCCGCCGAGACAGCGCCTGCGCCACAGGCTAAGGATCAGCAGAACGCCGCCCTGAGGAGCGGCCGTTCACAGGGTCCACGCGATGAGGCTCGCGCAGCACCTGGATCCATATCCGGGCTGATGGCTTCTACCCCTTACGGCGTCAGCGACGCCGTTCATGCAGGTGGAGGCCTCGATGCCCGTTCGATGTCCATGGCAGACGCCGCAGCGTGCTCCCGTTGCTGCCGGCTGCACCGATCCTGACGGCGCGTGGAGAGGAGACCGTCGTGTCGCAACATCAGCATCCATCGCCACTGCCGCCCGACCCAGAACCCCGAACGGGCTGCTCACCACTGCCGCCAGACCCTGAGCCGCACGACGGCTGCTCACCATTGCCGCCCGATCCGCATACCCAGCCGTCGACGATCCGCCCTACCGCGGTATCGAACCGATAGAGGAGCGACGATGAGCCTCAGCGCCCGGGAACAGCGGGCCTTGGACTCGATCCGCGAAGAGCTCGCCAAGTCCGATCGGCAGCTGACAGCAATCCTGGCCGCCTTCACGCGGCTGGTATCGAACGAGGATATGCCGACTCGCGAGACGATCCACCAGAGCCCGTGGCGTGCCATCGGTGGTTCATGGCGTCGCCGACGAGAGGGCCCCCGAAGCGCAGCGAACTACTGGGCTCGCCCACCGCGCAGGCGCCTGAGCTTCACGCAGGCCGTTTTGGTGGTGTACCTGCTGATAACTGCCGGACTGATCGTCGCTGGCGTAGTCCTCGGCCCCGGAACCAGCCACAGTGCATGCCCACCGCTGTTGGCCATGACTTGCGCAAGTCCCGTTTCCGCACACAGTTCACGCCCCGCAGTGCATCACAACCAGGCCAGGTCATGGACACGGGGAGGATAGGAACACGGGGAGGACAGATGGACGAACTGAAGGCCTACGCCGACCGCCGGCTCGAGCTCGGCGACCTGATCCGGGCTGCGCTGCACCTGGCTCAGGCCAGCAGGGATGAGCAGGCCGATAGCCAGGCCAGGGACCTGCTGGCGCGGCTAGCCGCCGGCACGTTCCGGCTCGCGGTGGTGGGCCAGTTCAGCCGTGGCAAGTCGACACTGATGAACGCCCTGCTCGGCGGGCCTTACCTGCCGATGGGCGCGCTGCCGATGACGTCGGTGATCACGACGGTCCGCTACGGCAGCCACCCCAAGGCGATCGTGCGCCGCCGCGGGCAGAGCCTGGGCACCGAGGTGGCGCTGGCTGCACTGGCTGAGTACGTCGCCCAGGCCAGCGCGACACGAGCCGAGCAGCAGGTTGCCTCGGTCGAAGTGGAGATCCCGGTGGAGATCCTCCGGTTGGGGTTCGAGTTCATCGACACCCCCGGCGTCGGGTCGGCCATCGAGACCAGCACCGCGACCACGCGGCGGTTCCTGCCACAGGCAGATGCAGTGATCTTCGTCACCGGCTTCGACTCCCCTCTGACCCAGGCCGAGGAGGGATTCCTTGCCGACGCTGCCGGGCACGCCGGCAAGCTGTTCCTGGTGCTCAACAAGCGCGACCTGCTCTCTGGGCAGGATGCCGACGCCGTCGTGGAGTTCGTCAGGCACCGGCTGGGTGACCAGCTGGGCATAGCCGAGCCGCGCCTGTTCGCGCTGTCCGCGCTGGAAGGGCTGGAAGCGGTGCTCCGCGATGATGGCGAGCGGCTGGCCGGCAGCGGCCTGCCGGAACTGGACACCGAACTACGGGAGTTCCTGACGGTCGGCAAGGCGCAGGTGTTCTTGCGAAGTATCGCTGGACACGCGGCCGACCTGGTGGCCGGGCAGCAGCGCGGCCTGCGGCTGGGCCGACTGTCTCTCGACGGGAGTCTCGCCCCGGAGGCAGTGCTGGCCGCTTTCGACGCGCGCATGGCAGACCTGGACCGCCAGCGAAAAGCCATAGCGGGCACGATCGCCGACCGGATCGAGGCCCGCTTGCCGGGTCTGCTCGCCACCCGGCACTCTGACTGGCAGCTGGGGCTGCTGGATTTGCTCGGCCCGCTTGCCGAGAGCGCCCTGCCGACCGGAGAGATGGACGGCGCGGTCCGCGATCTGGTGGAAAAAGCCGGGGACCGCCTGGAACGGGCCGGTCGCGAGGTGATCAGCGACTGGCTGAGCCGGCGGACGGGCGAGGTGCTGGAGACCGTCACCGGCATGGTGGCGTCCGAGGTAGGCGGACTGCTGGAAGTGGCCAGGTCCCCCGGCTTGGCAGGAGCCGAGATCGTCGGCCTGGCTACCGAGGATGACCGCCGGAAGCTGGCGGGCTGGTCGGCTGAAGACGTCCCTGACCTGGCGATCCAGCCGCCAGAGTGGACCGTCCACGTCGAGCAGCCACGGCGGTCACGGCGCAAGGCGGGCTTCGGCGACGCCGAAGCCCGCGATCGTCTGGATGCCGCACTTGCCGCCGCCGCGGACGCGTTCACCGATCGCGTGCGGGCGGCATACCAGGGCGCCGCCCGGGACTGGGCAAGGCGGCTGGACGAGCAGACCGCCATCCAAATGCGCCAGGCAGCAGACCGCTTCCGCTGGTGCGTGCAAAACGTGCCCAGCGATGATGACCTGGCCGCTTTGGGCCGCCTGGCCGCCCGCCTCGCCGCCTTCCAGGCCGCACTCGAGATACCGGGTCCGCCCCGCGGGCAAGCTGAGACCGTGACACCGGCCGACAGCCCTGACGCCACCGCGCAGGGCGGCTGCACCGTGTGTCAGCAGATGGAACAGGCCCTGACCAGTTACCTGTTCACCGCCCAGTTTCGGCTCGCTACCCGCGACGACGAGCAGGAACGGCACGCGCTGGGCCAGGGATTCTGCCCTCTGCACACCTGGCAATACGCAGCCGTCGCATCCCCAGTCGGCATCTCCGCCGGCTACGCGCCGCTGGCCGCTTCGGTCGCCGAAGCGCTGGAGTCGCTCAGTAGGCAAGACTCCCCGGCCGCAGACCTGGCACGCGACGTCGCCTCTCTCACCGCCGGCCGGGGACGGTGCCCGGTTTGCGCGGCGCTGGCCGCCAGCGAGCGCACCGCGATCGCCGAGCTATTCTCAACCGCCCTGCCACAGACGATCACACTGTGCCTGCGTCACCTAGCGCTGACCCTGTCCGCGGACGCGGACCCGCCGACATGCCGGGTGCTGCTGCGGGCCGCCGCGACTGCGCTGCGGCGAGAAAGCGAGGACATGCGCTCATTCGCGCTCAAACGCGAGGCCTACCGCCGCGGCCTGGTGACCGCCGGGGAATCCCGCGCCCACCTCGACGCGCTGCGCCGGCTCGTGGGGCTGCCCGCACTCACCCAGCCATGGGCCGATCAGGAATCAGCCGCATGGCTAGCGTGAATCGGCAAAAGGCAGTCACGGCACGAGGGCGGCAGCTGCCGCCACCAGGGTCTGGTACCTGACTACAATCGGTGTGCAGCCGGATGAGGCTCCGGCTGGAGCGAGCCCGCTCCAGAACTGCCGCCAGGCTAATGGCCTCTGGCAGATCACGATCACGGTGACTGGGAGGCGGGCATGACCGGGCTGAAGCTCTGCCTGGCCGCATCGACGGTGGCCTGTCCCGGGACGCGGAGAGCCTGGCACTGGCAGGCGGGCACGAAGCCGACGACACTGCGAGCACCGGTGCCATCTATGAGAGCGGCGCCTTCGGCGCTGCGCGGGCGCGGCGGCGGCGCTGGGCAAATCACGACGGCCTGGCGGCACCTGGGCCGGGCCCGCCCGTTAACGGGACGGAAGACCCTGGCGTCACGCCGACGCTGGTTCAGACAATCAACGCTGGGAGGGCCGCCGCAGTCAGGCGGCTGCGGCCAGACCGGAGGAGCATGATGACGGTTTTCGATGTCACGGGCCTGTCCGCGCTGGAGATCCTGGACTCGCGGGGACGGCCCACGCTGGCGGTCACGCTGCGGCTGGGTGACGGGAGCACCGCCACCGCCGGGGTGCCCTCGGGCGCGTCTACGGGGTCACGAGAGGCCGTCGAGTGCCGTGACGGCGACCCTGCCCGGTATGACGGCATGGGGGTGCTGGGAGCCGCCGAAGCGGTGAACACCGAGATCGCCGGGCTGCTGCGAGGCCGGTCGTGGGCGTCGCTGGCCGAGGCGGATCAGGAAATGATCGGGCTGGACGGCACTGCGAACAAGAGCAGGCTGGGTGCGAACGCCATCGTAGGGGTCTCGATGGCACTGGCCCGCGCCCTGGCTAATTCTGCCGGCATCCCGCTGTGGCGATGGCTGAACCCGGACGGGGTGACCCCGTCGCTGCCAGTGCCGCACTTCAACGTGCTCAACGGCGGGGTACATGCCCCCAACTCGCTGAACTTCCAGGAGTTCATGATCGCGCCGCTCGGCGCGCCGTCCATGGCCGAGGCCGTCCGCGCCGGCGCCGAGGTATACGCCGCGTTGCGCCGCGAACTAGCCAGCCGCAGACTGTCGACCGGGCTCGGCGACGAGGGCGGCTTCGCCCCCGAGATCACGCAGCCCGAAGAGGTGCTCGGCCTGCTGGTGCAGGCCATCGGCGCTGCCGGATACAAGACCGGCGCCGAGGGTGTTTCAATCGCCCTGGACCCGGCAGCCTCGGAGTTCCGCCAGCCCGACGGCCGCTACAAGGTCGCCAGCGACCTGCTGTCCTCGGCCGAGATGATCGACCGGTATGCCGCCATCACCGGCCAGTTCCCTGTACATCTGATCGAGGACGGGCTGGGCGAGGACGACGACGACGGGTGGATCGCGCTGACCGCTCGCCTCGGCCACGCCACCGAACTGGTCGGCGACGACATCTTCTGCACCAACCCGGCCATCATCAGCCGGGCCATTGCCCGCGGGATCGGCAACTCGTCGCTTATCAAGCTGAACCAGATCGGCACCGTCACCGAAACCCTGGAATCGATGGCCATCTGCCGACAGGCCGGGTACCGGCAGTTCGTCTCCCACCGCTCCGGGGAAACCGACGACACCTTCATAGCCGACCTGGCCACCGGAACCGGCTGCGGGCATCTGAAGTCTGGGGCACCCGCCCGCGGCGAGCGCGTCGCCAAATACAACCGGCTGATGGAGATCGCCGCCGCCCAGCCCGGTCTGCGCTATGGCATGCCGTAACCGCAACGAGGCAGCGACGGCTTCCGCCGGCGCCGGCTGCCCTGTCCACCGCCAGCGCGGAAGAGCAGGACAGCCCAGGCTCAACCGTCATGGCCGCCGGTGAAGCCGCCGTGTCGGCCCGGAACCTCAAAGGGGGCCTCAGATGACCCAGGATTATCTAATCGGGGAGCTGTCGATTCGGCTGGGCCAGCTCCAGGCGAATGCCACGCAGGACACGGAGGCAGAGGTTGCGGCGCTACGGAGGCAGATCGAGGCCGGGCCACCGCAGGGCCTGAGTGCCGCGGCGCTACAAGCCCTGGCGCTGGGGGACTACTTGTGCTGGCAGTCCCTGTGCCGCGGTGACATGGTGGCCTTCTCGCAGCAGGCGGAGACCTTGGCGGAGCTTCGCCTGTTCGGCGTTTGCTCCAGGCTGCTCGCCGACGGCTAGCGCAAGGGCCCACATCCATGGCTGCCAGTGGTGGCGGAATGCCTGTCGTGAAAGCACTGACCCTGCGGCAGCCTTGGGCGTGGGCAGCAATTTACGGGGGCAAAGACGTCGAAAATCGCCGCTGGAGGACTAGGCACCGAGGACCTCTGCTGATCCATGCCGGGATGGACGCCGATCCCGACGGTCCTGCATCGGTGCTCAAGACGATCGCCGATCCAGACGTATACGCTCATCCTCGGAGCGCCTGGGATGCGCGCGGGGCCATCATCGGCATGGTTTTTCTCGCCGATATTCTGACCGACTCGCCCAGCCAGTGGGCTATCCCGAGGTGGTACCACTGGGTCTTTGAGTTCCCCTCGCCGATAGAACCGCCCATCCCGCAACGCGGGCGTCAGGGTCTGTGGAAGCCTTCACCTGCTGTGATCGAGGCATTGCGGGACATTCTGTGAGGCGACGTTGACCGCGAGCCAGGCTCCTTGCCAAACTAACTGTCTGGCGAAGGGGCTCGCCCGGATTGCGGCAGACGCCGCTGACGGTCCCTGCATCGTTCATCGATGTAAAGGACGGTCGATGTCTCATGTGAGCGAGGACGAGGTCCTTCTGCTGTGGCGCTCGCTGCGGGCGTTCCGGTCGGGCAGGAAGCCAGCGTGCGCGCCACAGGGGCGCCCGCCACGCAGTGCCTGCCCACTTCAGGACACCTGCCCACGCTGGCAGGGACAGCCCGATGACCAGCTTGCGAGCATGGAGGAAAGTGCCGAGCAGACCGAGCTGAGACGATCAGGCTGGCCGTGTAGCAGGCTGCTGGATTTGCTGTCACCGGACCTCACCAGGATAGGCCCATAATCTCCACGCAGTGGGGATTCGTGTCGGCGATCGCGAGCGCATCCGCACCGAGCGTGCCGAGATACAGCGGCCCCGGGAGGGCGCCAGCGCGGGCGAGCCCGGAGGTCGGGCCCGCCCGCGCCGTTCCGCCGACGGTGGCCTACTTGACCGGCGGTGGGCCGAACGGAAGGATCTTGCGGCCGAAGGTGGACTCGATGATGTCGCCGGCCGCGTGGTACCAGGCCAGCACCGCGAAGAGCAGCACGACAGCGCCGCCTGCCTTGGTCACGTTGGGCATGTTGTCCCAGGCACCGATTGACAGCAGGACCAGGCCGACGAAGATCAGCCAAATGATCACAGTGAGTACCAGGTCGGTGCGCAGCGAAGCGATCGCGAGGTAGAAGGTGATCACCGCGAATACGGCCAGGAACAGGCCGGTGGCCGAGGAGAGCTGCGCGGCGGGCACGCTGGTCGCGTAGAGCGTGTCGAACGCGGCGAGTATCACCCAGAACGGCCCGTAAGTGCCGAACACCGCGCCGCCGAATAGGTTGCCCCGCGAGAACTCCATAATTGCGACGATGATCTGCACCAAACCGCCGAAGAAGAACGCCGCAGGCAGCACGATAGGGGTCCCGGCCGCGTTCAGCACGCCGGTCTGGTACATGCCGATCATGAACGATGTGGTGCCGAACGCCGTCACGGCCCACGGCGCCGGGTTGGCCATTACCGCCGGGGCGGGCGGCGGAGCCGGGGCTGCCTCAGCCTCTTCCCCGATAGCACCTGATGTGGCCATTGGGCATCACTCCTGTCCTGTCTCCGGCCGGCCGGGGTGGCCGGCGGGGTCCGCGGTGAACAGCGCTGCTGTGGTGTGGTGCGGGGATGCTGACGGGCGCGTAAACCCGCACGATCATGGCCGACCGGCCGGTGAGCAGCTTGACGCTGGCGCCCGTAACTGGGCGCGATACGCCACATGGCGTGGCGGTGGCGGCGTGACGTGCCGCCGACGGGGATACTGGCCGTGGCGAGATCACGGTCCAACATGGGGCACGCAGCCTCCTGTCCCGCGCTGGGCAGGGACCGTTGGCGGCGACCGCACTTAACGGCGAGCCCCTCCGCCGTCTCTGCTTCTGATCGTAGATCCGGCTTTGCGTCCGGTAAAGCGTGTGTCCCCTGAAGCCGCGCGTGGCGGTTGTTGCCAGCCGGGCGCGCCTCCCCGGTGCTGTCACAGTGGGAGGACCCGCCGGGCGACGGTGACGCGGCGCTCGATCCGGTCCTGCTGGCAACTCGCCACGCCGCTTCTGCTGCTGAGGGCTACCTTTCAGGCTCCGTCGCCCGGTAGACGCACGCGCTGAAGTCGTCGAGTGCTTCCTGGCACTTGGCCAGCGCGGCCGCGGCCGGCTCCGCCTGGGCGGAGCCGAAACCATCCACCGCCCGGACTTTCTTGTGCCCTCTTGCCAGTCTTTCAGGTTCTTTGCCGCATTGGTTCAGCTCGGCCAGGGTGCAGCGGCCCGCGATCGCCTCGGCCCGAGTCTGGCCATGGCCGCGGCGCGAGTCAAGCAGGGTGTGTTCGCGCGCGCCGGGACGACGGGATGACCCGTGGTGAACATTCCGGATAATCGGAGAGAGAGCCGCTGCCGACCGAGGAGTCCTCCCGCGATGACGATAGCCAGCCGTTTCTTCGAGCGGACGATGAAGCTGCCACCCGCGTCACACCGTGACGTGCAGGTCGAGCGCGACCTGAAGATTCCCATGCCCGACGGGGTGCACCTGCTCGCCGACCGCTACCTGCCACGCGGGGACGGGCGGCCGCCGCTCGTGCTGGTCCGCTCGCCGTACGGGCGGCGGAGCATCTGGGGGATCCTGTTCGGCCGGGTGCTGGCCGAGCGGGGCTTCCAGGTGGTCATCCAGAGCTGCCGCGGAACGTTCGGCTCGGGCGGTACCTTCGACCCGTTCGGCCCCGATGAGCACGACGACGGCCTGGCCACGGTCGCGTGGCTGCGCGCACAGCCGTGGTACCCGGGTTCGTTCGCGACGACCGGGCCGAGCTACCTGGGCATGGTTCAATGGGCGATCGCCGCCGACGCAGGGCCCGAACTGAAGGCGATGTGCCCGCAGGTGACGACCTCCGACTTCCGGGCTCCGTTCTACGGGGGCGAGGCGTTCTCCCTCCAGACGGCGCTGACCTGGGTCAACCAGGTCGCGGGCCAGGAACGGCGATTCGCGTTCGCCCGCCAGTCTCGGGAGGACCACCGGCTCCGGCCGCTGTTCGACCGGCTGCCGCTGGGCGATCTCGACCGGCTCGCCACCGGCGGCCACGTCGCGTACTACCAGGACTGGCTGGCCCACAGCGACCCGGGGGACGACTACTGGAAGGGCCGCCGGTTCAGCGACACCCTGGACCGGGTGGCCGCCCCGGTCAGCATGGTCAGCGGCTGGAACGACTTCTTGCTGCCGTACCAGCTGCGTGACTACGCCGCGCTGCGCAGCGCCGGGCACGAGCCCTACCTGACCATCGGCCCGTGGCGGCACGCCGACCAGGAGGCGGTCGGCACCTGGGCCAGGGATTCGGTGGCCTGGCTGCGGGCTCATCTGCTCGGCGACCGGAGCCTCCTGCGGCCGGACCCGGTCCGGATCTTCGTCACCGGCGCGGACGAATGGCGCGACCTGCCGGCGTGGCCGCCCGCCACCCGGCCGCAGCGCTGGCATCTTCAGCCAGACGGCGCGCTCGGCACCACGCCGCCGACCGCGAGCGAACCCGATCGCTACAGCTACCACCCGGGCGACCCCACGCCGAGCCTGGGCGGGCCGGTCGGCCTGCAGGGCACGGCGCGGATGGACAACCGCATGCTCGAGGCCCGCCCCGACGTGCTGACCTACACCAGCACGCCGCTGCCGGACGACCTCGAGGTGTTCGGCGAGGTCACGGCCGACCTGTTCGTGCGCTCCAGCCTCGAGCACACCGACTTCTTCGCCCGGCTGTGCGACGTCGGCCCGAGCGGCGCGTCGATCAACATCTGTGACGCCCTGCTCCGGCTGGCGCCGGGCCGGCCGGCCCCCGAGCCGGACGGCGCGATCCGGGTGCGGTTCGTGCTCTGGCCCGCCGCGCACCGCTTCCGCCGCGGGCACCGGCTCCGGCTCCAGGTCTCCAGCGGCGCGCACCCCAGGTATGCGCGCAACCCCGGCAGCGGCGAGCCGCTCGCGACAGCGACCACGCTGGTCGCCGCGGACCAGCAGGTCCATCACGATCCCGAGCATCCGTCAGCGGTCATCCTGCCCGTCGCCAGCACCGTCCAGCCTGGCCAGGACCGCTCGTAGCGCCTGCTCCCGGCCGGCCAGCTCGGCAAGCTTGCCCTCGGCCTGGCCGGCCGTCTGCGCGCGGAGCCCGGCGGCCGTCCGCAGCGCCCTGTCCAGGCGGTCCGTGCTGCCGGAATAGCGGCGGCCCACGGCCAGGATCAGCTGCCTGGTGGCCTCCGCCAGGCGGTGCTGCAGATCCCCCCGGGCCCGGCCGATCTGCCGCTCGGCGAGGTCGCCAGCCTCGCCGAGCACGTGGTCCCGGGCCAGCCGCCGCCCGATTTCGCCGGGCACCCTGCGGCGCACCGCCCCCGCCAGCAGCTCCGCCTGATCGACGTTCTCGCCGACCGAGTAGAAGAACCGCCGGTCCGGCGCCAGCCGGTCCTGCGCGCCCGCCGCGGCCAGCTCGAGCCCCAGCAGGTCGGCCGCTGCGTCACGAATCGCCTCAATTTCGGCCGTCAGGCCGCGTGTGAGCCGGCCGTCCAGGCTGGCGAGCCCGTCCTCTAGCTTTTCGCGCTGCGACTGGCGCCACGCCTCGGCACCGCCGACAGCCAGCCGGACCAGCGCGGCCCTGCCCTGCCGCTGGATCTCGCCCGGCGACGCCGAAGCGAGCTCGCCGGCGAGCAGGCCGCTGATGGTTGTACGCAGCTCAGCGGCGAGCCGTGCGGTCTGCGCTTCAGCGGCCTCGTTCAGCGCGCCGAGCATCCGCTTGGACTCCGCGGCTGCCAGGTCGGCGGCCACGGTGCCCCGCTCCCGCACCGCAGCGAGCCGGGCGGCGAAGGCCGCGACCCGCCCGGCAGCGTCCGAGCTGCGCATTTCGGCCGCGCGCCGGGCCAGCGCTATCTCGTCGATCGCCGCACCGGCGATGCGGCGTAGCTGCCCGGCCGCGGATCGCCGCAGGTCCGCAGTCCGCCCGGTGCCGAGATACGCGGTGAAGTCAGCGAGAAAGCGGGCGAATCCGGTGTCGCCGGCGCCGGACAGCGCGGCCCTGGCCGACACGGGGTAGAGCTGCACCGGCTGGCCGGTGGCCTCGCGCACCACCCGCTCGGTGAACTCGGCGGCCTCCGCCAGCCCAGCCGCATCGGCGTAGTCCGCCTTGTTCAGCACGATGAATGTGGTCACCGAGAGCTCGTGGACGCGGCCGAGCAGGTCGCGCTCGGTCGCCGAGACCGGCGGGTCGGCAGTAAGCACGAAGATCGCGGCATCCATGGTGGGCAGCGCGCTGTCGGCTGCCGCGGTGTTGTGCGCGTGGACCGAACCGGTTCCCGGCGTGTCGACGATCTCCACGCCCCTGGCCAGGATCGGGGCATCCAGGTGGACCGTGATCGCGGCGACGCCGCGCGAGTTCCCGGGATTGCCGCGTTCGGTCCCGAACTCCTCGAGCGCCGGCAGAGGATGACGCTCGGTCCGGCCGCCGGCGAACGCCACGTCGAGCCGCTCGTCGGTCCCGTGCGTCACCGTGGTCGGCACCGCCGTCAGTGGTGTCACGCCCATCGGCAGGACGTCGCGGCCGAGCAGCGCGTTCACCAGCGTGCTCTTGCCCCGCTTCGCCTCCCCCACGACCAGCACCCGCAGCCGGGCGGCGGCGAGCCGGTCGCGCAGCGCGGCGAGCACGGCCGCGTCGGATTCATCGGCCAGCGGGGTCAGCTCATCGAGCGCCAACGTCAGCGCGTCGGGCAGTTCGGGTGCGCGCATACCGCCTCCTACCCTCCTCAGGCAGGGACCGTTGGCGGCAGTGCCGCAGTTGGATGGCGGGCCCCTCCGCCGGCGCCTCAGCCTCAGGCTAGCTCGGCGGCGGCACGCTCGAGTGCCTGCCACGGCCCGGCATGGGCCGGCCCGGCCGCTCCGCGCGCCTTTCCCCGCCCTTCCACGACCCTTCTCGCTGGCCTCGTGCCGCCCATACGCCGGCCATTCACTGAGGCATTGTGCTGCAATCACATAGGTCGCATAGCTTCGAATGTTTACGCTTCCCGGCGCCCGGCGATATAGCCCCTGCCATCAGCAATGGCTGCCAGCCAATTATGCGGTCAATAACTGTTAATGGGCTGGCATCACGCACGGGGGGAATACTGCATGCTAGGGCAATGGAGTGATCGCCTGCGCCGGCGAATCTCGCACCGCGCAACGATCGCGCTAGTCATTACGCTGTCCGTTCTCGTGGGCGCCACGTCCTATGCTTTCGCCGGTTATCTGCACCCATCGGCGGCCGGCCCTTCGGCCTGCAAACGGCAGCCGATATCGGGCACGTCTGTCCTTTCCGGCTCGTCGGCCGAGCTTGCCGCCGAAGCCGCGAGCTCGCTGCTGGGATGCGCGTCGAGCGTGGTAGTCGCGAACGACAACCCGGCGTCCGTGGCTGCCGCCGTGCCGCTTGCCGAGCGGGCGCACGCGCCGCTGCTGCTGTCCTCGCCGCTGTCCGCGACGGCGGCCAGCATCATTTCCTTCCGCGGCGGCCTGCCGGCCCGCAGCCAGGCGTCGGCCAGTTCCGCGAGCACCCTTGCCGTGCTGCGGGAGATCAACGACTTGCACCCGCGCAACGTGCTGGTCGTCGGGCTGAAGACCAGCGAGCTCTCGGCGGAAATGCCGGGGGCGCGGGTGACCTCGAACCCGGCCGGGCTGGCCGCGATGTCACCGCCCAAGCCGCTGTCCCACCTGGTCGTGCTCGTGTCCAAGAACAACCCCGCCGTCGCCATGGCGGCCACGGCGACCGCGGAGGCGGCCGGCGCCAGGGTGGTGGCGATGCCGGGCTACGACCCGCGCGGCAACGCGGCCGCGATCACCACGATCGCCCGGGCCAAGCCGCGTGACGTCATCGCGGTCGGGAGCGGCTTCGGGCCGACGAGCCAGCTTGTTTCGCGGCTCGCCGTGGTCAGGACCGGTGTGCAGTTGCCGGACGGCGGCCAGCTCATCGTGCCCATGCACCGGCTGGTCGCGCTCTACGGGCACCCGGGCGTCGCGTCGCTCGGGGCGCTCGGCGAGCAGGGCATAAGCGCCAGCGTCGCCAGGATCAAGAAGCTGGCAGCGTCCTACCAGGCGCTGAGCAAGTCGCCCGTCGTCCCGACGTTCGAGATCATCACCACGCTTGCCACGTCCGCCGCGGGGCCGACCGGGGACTACTCGTATGAGACTCCCGTGGCCACGCTGCGCCCCTGGATACGCGCCGCGACCAAGGCAGGGATGTACGTGATCCTCGACCTGCAGCCGGGCCGGGACAGCTTCCTGGCGCAGGCCAAGGCGTACCAGTCGCTGCTGGAACTGCCGAACGTCGGCCTCGCTCTCGACCCCGAGTGGGCGCTGAAATCAAACCAGCTGCCGCTGCGGCAGATTGGCAACGTCAGCATCACGGAGGTGAACAGCGTCGTTGACTGGCTGGGCCAGCTCACCGCGGAATACCGCCTTCCCCAAAAGGTCCTCGTGCTGCATGAGTTCAAGGCTGGGGAGATCAGCGACCTGCCGGCTCTCGACACCCATAACGACGACCTGGCCGTGGTCATGGACATGGACGGGCAGGGCAGCCCGGCGATGAAGCAGGCGACGTGGAATTTCGTCACCCACACCACGCCCGCGGGGGTGCCTTTCGGCTGGAAGGACTTCTTCGTCAAGGATTCGCCGATGCTGAACCCGAAGCAGACGATGGAGCACACGCCGCAGCCGGTGATGATCTCCTACGAGTAACAGCATTCACCCGGCCTGGCCGCCCGGGCGCACCGCGCCGCCCGGGCCGCCGGGCCGGGCGGTGTGTTCAGTTCGCGATGTCCCTGCGGCGCCCGAAGACGAAATACGACAGCGGTATCAGCCCGGCCGAGTTGATGAGCAGCCCGGCGAACCAGGCCCACTTGGGGCCCCGGACCTGATCGGCGGCGCGCCGCCTGAGGTCGATCGCGGCGGCCGCCTTGAGGCCGGCCTCGGCCACCCCGCCCACGATGATCAGCTTGCGGGTACGGGGGCTGAGATCGCTCCATCGCTTGGCCATGACTCTCTGACTCCCTCCGCACACGCGGCGCTCAACCGCCCGTACTCTACACCGGGCGTTTTGCCCTGCCGGCGGTCAACAGGACGAGGGCCGGGAACGCGACGTCCACGGCGAGCCCGGTAAACAGCCCGATCACGTCGCGGGCCGGCCCTGGCCCGGGCCGAACCGTTCCGCGAGGAACTGCGCGAACGTGGCCCGGCCAACCGCGTGATCGGGTGCCAGGTGGTATCCGTTGCGGTAACCGGCGAAGGCCGCGCCCGGCAGCCGGACCGGCAGCACCCGGCGACGGCGCCCCCGGGCCTCCAGGTAGCGGCGCCCGAGGTCGCCGGCGCCGCAGATCTCGGGGCCTCCCATGTCCGGCACCCGCCCGGCCGGGGGCCCGGTGGCCAGCTCGGCGAGCCGCGTGGCGACCTCTTTGGCGTCGATCGGCTGGAACGACGTCGCGGCCGGCACCAGCAGCACGGGAAAGCGAGCCAGTATCTCGCAGCCGCGCAGGATCAGCTGGTGGAACTGGGTGGCCCGGAGCACACTCCAGGGCAGGCCGGAGCCCTCGACCAGCCGCTCGGCCTCGAGCTTGGCCTTGTAGTAGCCCACCGGGACCCGGTCCACCCCGACGATGGAGATGTAGACCAGATGCGGGTGGCCGGCCCGCCGCGCCGCGTCGATGAGGCGCTCGGCCGCTGCGACGTCGCTTTTGCCGAGGGTGGTCGCGCAGTGGACGATCACGTCGGCTCCCCAGACCGCCGCATCGATGCCGCGGCCGGTCTTCAGGTCGCCGGTGACCCAGTCGGCCGGGCCGTGCGCAGACGATGCCGGCCGCCGGCTCAGCACTCGCACCTGCGCGCCCGGCTCGGCCAGAAGCTGCCGCACGAGCTCCCGGCCGAGGGTGCCGGTGCCGCCGGTCACCAGGACCACTGCTGCCAAGGACTCGCCCCTCACGCTTGGCGGCGACGGTGCGCCGGGAACGTCTCAGCCGGGTCGGTTTCGGTCTCCAGGCTGGCACGTGGCCATGACCGTTGTGTCGGTAGGGTCGCGATGAGACCACCGGCTCGCGCGGAAGGGGCAATGCAGTGCGCGCAGTAATCGCCGAGGCACACGGCGGGCCCGAAGTCCTCAGGCTCGCCGAGCATGATTCTCCGGAGCCCGGCCCGGGGCAGCTCCTGGTCGACGTGACGGCGGCCGGCGTCAACTACATGGACATCTACCAGCGGGAGGGCCGCCCGCCATATCGGGCGGACGTCCCGTTCGTGCTGGGCAGCGAAGGCGCGGGAACTGTCGCGGCCGTGGGCCCTGACGTGCCGGGCGTCCAGCGGGGAGACCGCGTTGCCTGGACCGGCATCTCCGGCGGCTACGCCGAGCAGGTCATCGTTCCGGCTGCCCGCGCGGTGCCGGTGCCCGACGTGATCGAGCTGGAGACCGCCGGCGCGGTCATGCTGCAGGGGATGACCGCGCACTACCTGGTCACGGACACCTACCCGGTCGCCGAAGGAGATCCGGTCGTCGTGCACGCGGCGGCCGGCGGCGTCGGCCTGCTGCTCACGCAGATGGTCAAGATGCGCGGCGGCGTCGTGATCGCGACGACCTCCACACTGGAGAAGGCGGAGCTGGCGCGGGCTGCGGGCGCCGACCACGTCGCCGGGTACGACGACTTCGACGTCGTGGTCCGCGAGGTCACGGCCGGTGTCGGCGCCGCGGTCGTCTACGACGGGGTCGGGCAGACGACGTTCGACGCCGGCCTCGCCACGCTGCGCCGGCGCGGCTGCATGGTGCTGTACGGCGGGGCGAGCGGGCCGGTTCCGCCGCTGGATCCGCAGCGCCTGAACACGGGCGGGTCGCTGTACCTCACCAGGCCCACGCTCGCCGACTACATCGCGACCCGCGAGGAGCTGATCGCCCGGGCCGGGGACCTGTTCGGGTGGATCGCGCAGGGCAAGCTGGACGTCCGCATCGGCGGCCGGTACCCGCTGGCCGAGGCCGCACGCGCGCACGAGGACCTGGCGGCCAGGCGCACCACCGGCAAGCTCATCCTGCTGACCCGCTGAGCGGCGCGGCTGCCCTGCGGAGCTGACGGAGCGCGTCCTTGCGGCTCTGGCCGGCGAGCCGGTCGATGAACAGAACGCCGCGCAGGTGGTCGGTCTCGTGCTGCAGCACCCGGGACAGCTCGCCGGTGCCGGTCAGCGTGACGGGATCACCATGCCGGTCGACTCCGGCTACCACGGTGGTCATCGCGCGCAGGCAGCGTGCGGACAGGCCCGGGATGGACAGGCAAGCCTCCGGGCCGTCGTAGTCTCCCGAGGTCTCGACGACGACCGGGTTGAGGATGCAGCCATGCCGGCCGTCGAAGTAGTAGGAGAACGCGGCCAGGCTGACGCCGATCTGCGGAGCCGCCAGGCCGGCCCGGCCGGGGAGCAGGACGTTCTCGAGCAGATCGTCGACCAGCCGGGCGGTTGCGTCGTCGAATCTGGTCACGGGGTCGCACCCGGTGCGCAGCACGGGATCGCCGAGCAGACGCAGGGGCTGGATCGTCACCGGGCCGCTCCCGGCGCCTGATCCGCTGCCAGCTTGCCGATGCGGTCGAGCACCGAGTCGTGCCAGCGCAGTTCGGCCTCGATCCGGGTGATGGCGTGCTCGATGATCAGATCATCGGCAACGGTCTGATCGGGCCAGGCCCGCTCGCGCTCGTGCGCGAAGAACGCGGCCCTGCTGGCCAGCGCCTCACGGCGGCTGCTGAAGTAGCCGCGCAGCGTGTCCTCGTCCAGGTCCGCGCTCACGGCAAGGGCCAGGTCGACCGGATCGGGCCGCAGCGCCAGATCGCGGAGCGCCTCGCCGCGCAGGGCCCGCAGTTCCCTGCGGCCCTCGGCGGTGATCGCGTAGACGGTGCGCGCGGGCAGGTTTCCCTGCTGCTCGGTGCGGACCGGCTCGATCAGCCCCTCATCCTCGAGCCGGTGCAGCGCCGCGTACAGCGATCCCGGCTTCACCTCTGACCACAGCTCGGCCCGGTCGATGCGCGCGTCCCGGCGGATCTGGTGCCCATACATCGGCCCGCGGCGCGCGAGCGCGCCGAGCACGAACAGCCGCGTCGGATTCATGCATCCAGTCTAGCGCGACCGCTCAAATTTGAGCACTCAACGGGGAGGCACCGTCTGGATGACCCAGGACTTCGCAAACTAGCCCATAGAGTGCCATCTCGCCAGGCCCGCCCGAGTGGGCATTAATGTCGGCGGTCCGTTGCTGTTGCTAGGACCACAGCGGCGGGCCGGCGACACTACGGTTCCCCTCCCCAGAGGCCGCGCGGACGCGTTTTGGACGTCCGCTGACCGCGAAATCAGTCAGGAACAAAACCGGGCCGCTGCCTGCTGTATGGATGTAATCAAGTAAGACTCAACCAGGGAAGTGACCTGATGAGCGAGACCCTCTCTCTGCCGGTTTTGCCGCTCGACGACACCGTCGTGCTGCCCACCATGGTGGTTCCGGTGGAGATCTCGGGGGCCGAGGTTCGCGCAGCGATCGAAGCCGCGCGGCTGTCGGCGTCCGCGCCTGGCGCCGCGAAGAACTCCGACGCCAAGCCTCAGCTGCTGCTGGTGCCGCGCATCGGCGGCAAGTACTCATCGGTCGGGACGCTCGGCGTGGTCGAGCAGACTGGCCGACTTCCGAGCGGCGAGCCCGCCGCTGTGATCCGCGGCCTGTCCCGGGTGCGGATCGGCTCCGGCACCGTGGGTCCGGGCGCCGCGCTGTGGGTCGAGGGCACGGTGGTGGACGAGCCATCGGCCACCCCACGAGCCCAGGAGCTGGCCCGCGAGTACCGGACCATCGCCACGTCGATCCTGCAGAAGCGCGGGGCCTGGCAGGTCATCGACGTGCTGCAGAACCTCACCGACCCGTCGGCGCTGGCCGACAGCGCCGGGTACGCCGCGTACCTGACCTCCGAGCAGAAGAACGAGCTGCTGGAGACCGTCGACCCGGAGCAGCGGCTCGAGAAGCTGACCGGCTGGGCCCGCGACGCGCTCGCCGAGCTGGACGTCGCCGAGACCATCCAGAACGACGTCCGCGAGGGCATGGAGAAGCAGCAGCGTGAGTTCCTGCTGCGCCAGCAGCTCGCGGCGATCCGCAAGGAGCTGTCGGAGCTCGACGGCAAGCCGGGCACCGAGGAGGACGACTACCGGGCCCGGATCGAGGCCGCCAGCCTGCCGGAGAAGGTCGAGGAGGCGGCGCTCAAGGAGGCCGGCAAGCTCGAGCGCAGTTCGGATCAGTCGCCCGAGGGCAGCTGGATTCGCACCTGGCTCGACACGGTCCTGGAGATCCCGTGGAACGAGCGCAGCGACGACTCCTACGACATCGCGGGAGCGCGCGCGATTCTCGACGCTGACCACGCGGGCCTCGACGAGGTGAAGGACCGGATCATCGAGTACCTGGCCGTGCGCAAGCGCCGGGCCGACAAGGGCCTCGCCCTGGTCGGCGGCCGCCGCAGCGGCGCGGTGCTCGCGCTGACCGGGCCGCCGGGCGTCGGCAAGACGTCGCTCGGCGAGTCCGTGGCCAGGGCCATGGGCCGCAAGTTCGCCCGGGTGGCGCTCGGCGGCGTCCGTGACGAGGCCGAGATCCGCGGCCACCGGCGTACCTACGTCGGCGCGCTGCCGGGCCGCATCGTCCGCGCGATCCGCGAGGCGGGCTCCATGAACCCGGTGATCCTGCTCGACGAGGTCGACAAGCTCGGCACCGACTATCGCGGCGACCCGACGGCGGCGCTGCTCGAGGTGCTGGACCCGGCGCAGAACCACACATTCCGCGACCACTACCTCGAGGTCGAGCTGGACCTGTCCGACGTGCTGTTCATCGCGACCGCGAACGTGGCCGAGGCCATACCCGAGCCGCTGATGGACCGGATGGAGCCGATCCCGCTGGACGGCTACACCGAGGCCGAGAAGGTCACGATCGCCCGCGACCACCTGCTCCCCCGCCAGCTCGAGCGGGCCGGGCTCGAGGCCGCCGACGTGAACCTGACCGACGAGGCCCTGCACCGGCTGGCCGCCGAGTACACCCGTGAGGCGGGCGTGCGCGCGCTGGAGCGGAGCATCGCCCGGGTCCTGCGGAAGATCGCCGCGCGCATCGCCTCCGGCGAGACGCAGCTCCCGGTCACCGTCGGCCCGGACGACCTGCACAGCTACCTCGGCCACCCGCGGCACACCCCGGAGTCGGCCGAGCGCACCGCGGTGCCGGGCGTGGCCACCGGGCTCGCGGTCACCGGAACCGGCGGCGACGTGCTGTTCATCGAGGCGTCGCTGGCCGACCCGGAGACCGGCAGCACCGGCGTCACGCTCACCGGCCAGCTCGGTGATGTGATGAAGGAGTCGGCCCAGATCGCCCTGTCCTACCTGCGCTCGCACGGTGCGGAGCTGGAGCTGCCGGTCGGTGACCTGAAGGACCGCGGCGTCCACGTGCACGTGCCCGCGGGCGCGGTACCGAAGGACGGGCCGAGCGCTGGGGTGACCATGACCACGGCGCTGGCGTCGCTGCTGTCCGGACGGCTGGTCCGCAGCGATGTGGCGATGACCGGCGAGGTCTCGCTGACCGGCAGGGTCCTGCCGATCGGCGGCGTCAAGCAGAAGCTGCTAGCCGCGCACCGGGCCGGCATCACCACGGTGCTGATCCCCAAGCGCAACGAGCCCGACCTCGAGGACGTGCCCGAGGGCGTGCGTGACCAGCTGGACATCCACCCGGTCAGCGACGTCCGTGAGGTGCTCGACCTGGCGCTCGAGCCGGCGGTCTCCCACGCGGCGGTCGCCGCCTGACCCAGCCGCCAGGCTGCAGACACGAGGCCGGCTCACCGGAAGCGCTCCGGTGGGCCGGTCTCGCCGTCTCTGCCGGCCCCGCTGTCAGTCGGTCCGGCGCGGCCGCCGAGCCAGTGCACCGGCGACGTCGGCCGCCAGCCGGACGGATTCCTCGCGGGTCAGCGTCCCGGTGCCGACCCTGATCGCCGGCGGGGACGCCATGCGGAACCGCTCACCCGGGGCCACCGCCCAGCCGCGTTCGAGCAGCGCGCCGGTCACGGCGGGCTCGTCCGCCACCGGAACCCAGACCCCGAGCCCCGACCGCCCCACGGCCGGCACACCGCGGGCGGCCAGCGCGTCGATCAGG
>JASHOI010000559.1 GCA_030041195.1 Streptosporangiaceae bacterium
CTGCCCGAGGTGGCCGAAGCGGCGCTGGCCGGCCCCCCGGTGCCGCCCAGCGCCGCTTCGGCCACCTCGGGCAGCGACCCGCCCAGCTGGTGCGCGCGGCGGACCTCCTCGGCCGGGACGTCGGCCGCCCTGGCCACCGCGTCGGTCATCACGCCCTCGAGCGCGCCCTGCCGGAGATCGCCGGCCAGCAGCCGGACCAGGAACTCCCGTTCGCGCTCGGTTGCCCGGGCGAACAGCGCCGCGAGCAGCTGCCTCCGCTGCGCCACAGACCCTGGCCCGGTGATCGCGCCGATCTCGGAAAACGCGTCGTTGACCTCGGTCAGCGTGAGCGGGCCCGCCGATCCGACGGCCGGCCTGCCGCCGACTTCGGGGGCGTCGGCCCCGGCGGCGTCGGCCGCGTCGGCCGCCCGGAACAGCTCGCCGATCGTCGCGTACCCGACGCCGATCTGCCCCTGCAGCAGCTCCCCGGACAAGAACGCCACGGCGACGGCGACCTGGCCCGGCTCCGCCCGCCCCAGCAGCGCCGCGATCTGCGCGATCTTGGCGTTCCTCGCGGACGTGGCCGCGACGCTGGCCGAAACCTCGACGACCTCGCTCAGCAGCACACAGCGATTCTGCCCGACCTCGCGACCCCTCCACGACCCGGCGCGTACCAGGGACACGGCAGCGGCCCGCCCACCACGGCATCGCCCGTGCCTTCTTCCGCGCGTGGCTGGCTCCTCCCGCGCGTGCCTCCTTCCGCCCGTGGCTCCTCCCGTACGCGGCTCCCATGCGCCACTCTCGTCACGGCGCCTTCCGCTCGGCGCCTGCCGCGTGGCTTCTCCCGCGCGTGGCTTCTCCCGCGCGTGGCTTCTCCCGCGCGTGGCTTCTCCCGCGCGTGGCTTCTCCCGCGCGTGGCTTCTCCCGCGCGTGGCTTCTCCCGCGCGTGGCTTCTCCCGCGCGTGGCTTCTCCCGCGCGTGGCTTCTCCCGCGCGTGGCCCCCATACGCCACTCGCGTCGCACACGGCTCTCCTCTACCCTTATCTTCGTGATCTAGGAGGATTCCGTGCAAATACCGCACGCGATCCTCCTAGATCATTTACGAGCGGGAAGAACGGGGCGGAGGGGTCATAGCCAGCCTTTTTCGTGGGCGATCTGGGCGGCGTCGGCGCGGTTGCGGGCACCCAGCTTCTGGATCGCTGCCGACAGGTGATTGCGCACGGTGCCGGGGGACAGGTTCAGCTGGGCGGCGATGACCGCTATGGTCTCGTGGCCAGCAGCCGCGGCGAGCACCTCGGTCTCGCGCTGGCTCAGCGGGCTCTCGCCCTCGGTCAGCGCGGCGGCGGCGAGCGCGGAGTCGACGACGCGCTGCCCGGCTGCCACCTGCCTGATGGCCGCGGCGAGCTCGGCCGCGGGGGCGTCCTTCAGCAGGAAGCCGCTGGCTCCGGCGGCCATCGCCGCCCGCAGGTAGCCCGGCCGCCCGAACGTGGTCACGATCACGATCTTGCCGCGGAAACCGGATTGGGTGAGCAGCCGCGCCACCTCGATGCCGCCGGGTCCCGGCATCTCGATGTCGAGGACGGCAACGTCGGGCTCGTGCTTGCGCGCCATCGCCAGTGCCTCGTCGCCGCTGGCCGCCTCGGCCACAACGTCGATGTCGGGCTCGAGCTCGAGAAGGGCCACCAGGGCCTGCCGGACCATCGTCTGGTCTTCAGCGATCATGATGCGCAGGCTCATGCGTCCATCATGACGGGCTCGCCCCTCCCGGGTGAGCCCGCTCGTGCCGCAGCGTTCCTAGCCGCTAGCTGCCGGCGGTCGCGCGGCTGAACCGGGCGACAGGAACCCGGACCAGGAGCCGGAAGCCCTTTCCGCCGGGGCCTTCTCCCATGCTGATCTCCGCCCCCGCGGCGCGTGCCCGCTCGGTTAGCCCGGAAAGACCGGATCCGTGCTGCTCGACGGGGCGCGGGTCAGCGTCCCAGGCCGGGCCGACCCCGTCGTCGGCGATCTCGGCGCTCGCCTCGTCCGCGGTCACGCGGACGGTGATCGTCACGGTGCGCGCGCCCGAGTGCCGGACCACGTTCGTGGCGCCCTCGCGCACCGTCCACGCGAGCAGCGCATCGGCGGTCGGCGGCAGCTCGATCGATGCTGGCGCGATCACCCGGCAGTCCATCCCGGCGGCAGCCAGCATGTGGCGCGCGGCCGCGAGCTCAGCGGTCAGGCGCGGCTGGCGATAGCTGGTCACCGCGGCGCGCACCTCGCCGAGCGACCGGCGCGCCACGCTCTCCAGGTCGGCGACCTCCCGCGCCGCGCGCTCCGGGTCGGCGTCGAGCAACCGCCCGGCGAGCTCCGCCTTCAGGGTGATCAGCGACAGGCTGTGCCCGAGCAGGTCGTGCAGGTCCCGCGCGATCCGGAGCCGCTCGTCGGCGACCGCCATCCGGGCGAGTTCGGCCCTGGTCTCGCGGAGCTTGTTGACGAGCTCGACCCGGCGGGAAGCGCTGTACGCGAAGCACGCTGCCAGCGCCGGCCCGATGAAGGCCAGGGAGTTGCTGGAGTTCAGCAGCCCCTCGATCAGGTAGACAACGATGCCCGCGGCGGTGCAGAGCGCGGCACCGATCAGGACAAGCCGGACCGTCGGGAGGCTGCGGCCGACCGCCGCGCTCGCGACAACGAGCGCGGCGACCCAGTTCGAGCCGTTCGAGCCGCCCACGGCGAGGATCGCGACGGCGAGCCCGACCATGAGGGTCAGGCCTTCCCACGGCACGCGCAGCTGAGGCGTCCCGAGCGGCGGGAGGACGTACCGGCCGGTGAGCGCGATCATGCCGATCGTGGCCACGGCGAGGAACGTGAGCCTCGGGGCGCCGAGCGAATGCGGGCCGGCGTACAGCCGGTAGGACCAGAACGGGACGGTCAGGTAGGCCACGAGCGCGGCCCGGATCCATCGGCGGCGGTTGCGGGACCAGCGCTCGCCCTGCCGGTCCAGTTCGTCCACATAAGGCGACCCGGTCATCGCCGGGCCCGGTGCGACCGTGCTCGCCGCCGGGCCTCCCTGAGGCGCAGCACGGTGCCCTGCATCCTCAGAGAGCGACCCGTTGGCGTTGTCCATATCAACATCATGCCTTTTCACGGCTGGATCGGGTGGCGGTGCATGCACGGCTGGATCGGGTGGCGGTGCATGCACGGCTGGATCGGGTGCCGGTGGTCTGCACGGCTGGATCGGATGCCGGTGGTCTGCACGGCTGGATCACGTTGCGGTGCTCTCCTGGCGCCAGCGCCAGGCGGCTAGCACGCCGAGGCCGACCGTCCAGGCGGCGAGCACGGCCACGTGCGACATCCCGAGCGGGCGGCCCGCTGCGGCGTTCCAGCCGAGCTGTGCGAGGTGGTAGCTGGGCAGCATCTTCCCTATCGTCTGCATGCCGCTGGGAAGGCTCGACCAGCTGATGAAGATCCCGCCGAGGAACGCCAGCACGAGCAGAGTGATCATCTGCGTCACCTGGGCGGTCTGGCTGTCGAACATCAGCCCGATGACCAGGCCTGCCGCGCAGAACGGGATCGTGCCGAGCACGATGATGATCACAAGCGTGCCCAGCCTGCCCGCGGCCAGGTGCACGTGGCCGTAGGTCAGGGCGAGGACGACGAGCAGGGCCAGCCCGGGAATGATCATCAGGACCGACTGCACGAGCTTGGCGGCGAACCATCCCGGGGTGCTGATCGGCGAGATCCGCAGCTGCCGCATCCAGCCGTTGCTTCGTTCCCTGGCCAGCTGCGGCCCGCTGGCGAACATCGCCGAGCCCATGCCGGAGTACACGGCCATGGACACGAGCAGCAGCGTGGCGACCGTCAGGCCCTGCGTGGTGCCGTGCTGCTTCGCGTAGATCAGGTAGAGCAGGACCGGGAACGCGATCAGCATGACCAGGAACCGGACGTTCCGCAGCGTCCGCACGATCTCAAAGCGCAAGAAGGCAATCATCGGTCAGCCCACCCTGGTCATGTCGAAGGAGTTGGTTGCTGGGTCCATGTCAGAGGAGTTGCCTGCCGCGGCGGCAGGGTCGGCCTGCCCGGCGCTGCCGGCATCGCTGGTGAGCGCGATCAGGGCCTCCTCGAGACCGCCCCCGCCGACCTCGAGGCCCCTGACCGGCCTGCCCAGCGCGTACAGCGCGGGCAGGGTGGCATCGGCGTCGCCGGACCGGATGGTCACGGCCTCGCCGCTGGCCACGACGTCACTGGCGCCGGGCAGCCGGAGCAGCGCCGAGGTGTCGGGCGCCGGCGTGCTGAACCGTATTGTCCGGATCGAGGTGTAGGCCTTGATCTGCGCCGGCGTGCCGTCGGCCATGATCCGGCCGTGGCTGACCACGATGATCCGGTTCGCGTTGGCGTCGGCCTCGTCCAGGTAGTGGGTGGCGAACAGCACCGTGGTGCCCTGCTCGGCGATCGTCTGCACCGACTGCCAGAAGCCGCGCCGCGCCTCCACGTCGAGCGCAGCCGTTGGCTCGTCCAGGAAGAGCAGGTCGGGGCGGCCCGCCAGCGCGAGAGCGAAGCGCACCCGCTGGGTCTGGCCTCCGGAAAGCTGCTCCACCCGCCGGTCGGCGATCTCGGTGAGGCCGGCCAGCCGGAGCAGCTCGGACTGGCTGCGCCTGCCGTGATAGAGCTGGCGGAACAACCCGATCAGCTCGGACACCTTCGCGCCCTCCGGCAGGCCGCCGGTCTGCACCATTCCGCCGATCTTCCCGGCAGCGACGGCGGCCTCCGGGGCCATGCCGAGCACCCGCACCTCGCCGGAGGTCGGCTTACGCAGGCCGAGCATGGTGTCGATGGCCGTTGATTTCCCGGCCCCGTTGGGCCCGAGCAGCGCGACCGTCGCGCCGCGCGGGATCTCGAAACTCACGTGATCGAGCGCGGTGACGCGGCCGTTGTAGACCTTCACCACGTCCCGGAACGCGACGGCAGGGCTTGCCTGCGGGCTTGCTGTCTTCATGCCAGCCACGCTAGGTGCCAGCCGGCTGCCGGCCTTGTGCCCGGGATCACGAACCGGGCATGACAGATGTCATGCCCGGTCCGGTACGCACTCGCTGCGTAAGGTCAGGATGCGGGGTTACGCCGCCCGTTGGCCGACTCTTCCTCCGCGGCGGCCGGTGTGGCCTCCACGGTGGCCGAGCCGTTGCCCTGGGCGGGCGGGTTGCCGTCGCCCGCCGCCTGGTCCTCCGTGCCGAGGCTGGCGAAGTCTGGCTTGCGCCGGAGCACGATGGCCGCCGCTGCGCTGCCGGCCGCGGCGATCATCGCGAAGCCCGCGAGCACCCTCGGCCAGCGCTTCCGCCGCGGCGGGGAGGGATCCAGCCGGTTCGCGGCTTCGACCAGCGCAGAGGAGATCGTCGGCGCGATCTTCTCCGAGATCGCCGGGGCGATCTTCTCGCGCACCGCGACGCCGGCCTGTTCCACGTGCGGCGCGGCCCAGCTGCGCGCCTCCTGCACCCGCGGTGCCGCCCAGGCAATGGCATCCTCGGCGCTCTGCCGCGCGGCGAGGCCAGCGCTCTTCGCCTTCGGAACGGCGCTGCGGGCCATCATTGGCACCTGCGAAGCAGTATCGAGCGCGCGCTGCTTTGCCGTGACGCTCGTATTCTTCCTGGCCATAAGGGACATCGAACCTCCAAGAGTCTTCCCGCCTGACACACTTCCCCCGGGGCGGCTGGTCAACCGCTGTCAGCTGGATCGCCACTGCGGGAGGACGCGGTGGGACGGCGACGCGGGCGGGGGTCAGGAGGCGGCAGCACCTTCTCCGTTGCTGGTTCGAGCACAGCGGTCAGAGCAATAGGCTGGCCGTGCGAGGATGCTTTCCATGACTAATACGCTCACCGCAACGCTGCGGACCAGCCAGGGAACGGTGCAGATCCGGCTGTTTCCTGACCAGGCGCCGAAGACCGTGCGGAATTTCGTTGAACTCGCCGAGGGCGAGCGCGAGTGGACCGACCCGCGGACCCGCCAGGCCACGACGGGCAAGCTCTACGACGGCACGGTGTTCCACCGGGTGATCCCCCAGTTCATGATCCAGGGCGGGGACCCGCTTGGCACCGGGACCGGCGGTCCGGGCTACCGGTTCGCCGACGAAATCCACCCGGACCTCCGGTTTGACCGGCCGTACCTGCTGGCCATGGCCAATGCCGGGCCCGGCACCAACGGCTCGCAGTTCTTCATCACGACGGTGCCGACGCCCCACCTCAACGGCAAGCACACCATCTTCGGCGAGGTCGTCGACGGCAGCGACGTCGTCGAGCGGATCAGCCAGGTGCAGACCGGCCGGAACGACCGCCCGGTGCAGGATGTGGTACTCGAATCGGTCTCGATCGAGCGGCCGTCCGGCGCCGGAGACGCCGCAGGATAGGGGACCGGCGGTGACCGCCCCTCCAGGTCAATCGGGAGACCAGGGCACTAACGTCCCTACCTGCTACCGGCATCCGGGCAGGGAGACATATGTGTCCTGCGTGCGGTGCGGCCGGCCAGCCTGCCCGGACTGCCTCCGGTCGGCCGCCGTCGGCCAGCAGTGTGTCGATTGCGTGCGGGAGGGGAACCGCGGCAGCCGCCGGGCGGGCACGGTGTTCGGCGGCCGGCCTACCGCTGGCGCGGCTGTCACCTGGGCACTGGTCGCCATCAACGTTCTGCTCTACCTGGTCGAGCTGGCGTACCCGAACCTCGCGAACGACTGGGCGATGCTCGGGCGGGCCCAGATCGTCCCCGGAGGCCCGCTGCAGGGCGTGTCCCAGGGGCAGTGGTACCGGCTGCTCACGTCGGCCTTCTTGCCGCCGCCCGGCCTCAGCGGCCTTGGACCGCTGGACATCGCGTTCAACATGTGGGCGCTGATCCTGGTGGGCCCGGCGCTTGAGCGGCTGCTCGGCCATTCGCGCTACCTGACCGTGTATCTGGTCAGCGCGATCGGCGGCTCGGTGATGTACTACTGGATCGGCCCGACGAACGTGGAGGCGCTCGGCGCCTCAGGCGCGATCTTCGGCCTGTTCGGCGCCTGGTTCGTGGTGGCACGGCGGCTCCGCCTGGACAGCCGGTGGATCGTCACCGTCGTGGTGCTGAACCTGGTACTCGGATTCGTGGTGCACGGCATCGCCTGGCAGGCGCACGTGGGCGGGCTGCTGGCCGGCGGGCTGCTGACCGCCGCGTATGCCTACGCGCCGCGCTCGAACCGGGCACTGATCCAGGGCGGGGCGACCGTCGCGGTGCTGGCGATCCTGGCCTTGGCGCTGCTCGCGCGCAACCACCAGCTAGCCACGACAGCGCTCAGCTGACCGGGGCGCCGCCCCGGCGGCGGCAGCGCGCCGCGGCGCAATGACGGGCGGCCTCCAGCGGCGATCGTCGGCTATGCACAGCCTGTGGATGACGGTGTGCACCAAATCACGGCGGTGTGATTCGGCGTCACCGCCACTTCGTGGACAGCCCCACTCCGACGATGATGAAACCGAAGCCGAGAACCAGGTTCCAGTCGCCCAGCGCGCTCTGCAGCGGCGTGCTGCCGCTGGTGATGTAGAAGAGCGCGATCCAGGCCAGGCCGAGCAGCAGGCAGCCGAGCATGGCCGGGACCAGCCACCGCGGGCTGACCTTCGACTTGGCTGACCTCTGTGGCGGTGTGTATACCGCCTTGCTTCTAACGCGTGATTTGGGCACGGCCGACGCCTCCTCGATTAATTCTAAAGGCTGGGCTAGCCGAACTGCTCGGGGTCGGTGACGGCGTCGGGGAGGGCGTCGGAGACGGCGTGGTCGTCGGCGTCGGCGTCGCGGCGACGAAGATGGTCACCGTGGCGCCCGTCGGCAGCGTCCCGCTGCTCGGGGTCTGCTCGAACACGTTCCCCGGCGTCGATCCGGACGGCCCCTGCACGACCTTGGTTATCACGTTGAACCCGGCGCCCGACAGGATCTGCTGCGCTGTGGCCTCCGGGTCGCCGACCACGGACGGGACCTGGGCGGCACCGCCGGAGACGAAGATCGTGACCAGGCTGCCCTTTGACGCCGCGGTGCCGCCCTTCGGGTTCTGGCTGACCACGGTGCCCGCTGGCGCCGTCGAGTTCGGCTGCGATTTCTCGCTGACCTGGAAGCCCGCGTTCTCCAGCGTGCTGCTCGCCGCCGTCTCGCTCTGGTTGACGACGTTCGGGACCTTCACCGATTCGGGGCCGCTGGACACGAACAGCTTGACCGTGCTGTTCTTCGACAGCTTGGTACCGAACGGCGGGCTGGTGCTGATCACGTCGCCCTTGGTCACGCTGCTCGAGGCCTGGTGCGCGACCGTAGGCACCAGGCCCGCCCGCACGATGGCCGTCTGAGCCGCCGCCTGGGTATCGCCGACGACGTTCGGCACCGCGATGTTGCCGCCGCTGCTCGAGATGTAGTTGAACCCCCAGATCAGCCCGGCGATGACCGCGATGGCGGCCACCGCCGCCAGGATCCACGGCCACTTCTTCCGGCCGCTGGGCTGGTCGTCATCCTCGGGGCCGTAGTCGTATGGCGGGATCGCGCTCGTCGATCCCGCCATCTGGGTCGCCTGCCCCATCCGGCGGGTGCCCTGGTAGGCGTCGAACCGGGTCGGCGCGGCCACCGGCATGCCCTGGAGCGCGCGCTGGATGTCGTTGCGCATCTCCCCGGCGGACTGGTAGCGGTCGCCGGGGTCCTTGGCCATGGCCTTGAGCACGATCGAGTCCGCCCACGGCGGGATCTCCGGGTCCACCCGCGAGGGCGGGATTGGGTTCTCCCGCACATGCTGGTAGGCGATGGCAACCGGCGAGTCGCCGGTGAACGGGGGCCGGCCGGTCAGCAGCTCGTACAGCAGGCAGCCGGTGGAGTACAGGTCGCTGCGGGCGTCCACCCGCTCGCCCCTGGCCTGCTCCGGTGACAGGTACTGGGCCGTGCCGATGACCTGGGCCGTCTGGGTCATGGTCAGCTGCGAGTCGGCGACGGCCCTGGCGATGCCGAAGTCCATCACCTTGACCTCGCCGGTCCTGGTCAGCATCACGTTGCCGGGCTTGATGTCGCGGTGCACGATGCCGTTGCGGTGGCTGTAGTCCAGCGCCCGCAGCACGCCGTCGGTGATCTCCAGGGCGCGCTCGGGCAGCAGCCGGCGGTCGTCGCGGAGCAGGTCGCGCAGCGTGCGCCCGTCCACGAACTCCATCACGATGTAGGGCAGACCTTCGGGAGTGCTGGCGCTGTCGATGAGGCGCGCGATGGAGGGGTGGTCGAGCGCGGCCAGGATGCGGCGCTCCCGGCGCAGCCGCGCGATCACGGCGCTGGTATCCATCCCGCGCTTGATCAGCTTGATGGCGACGCGCTTCTGGAACTGGCCGTCGGCGCGGGTCGCCAGATAAACGATGGCCGTCCCGCCGCGGCCGAGCTCGCGCTCGATCGAATAGGCGCCGAAAATGCGTCCGGCGGCCGGCTCATCGACCACGCTGGC
>JASHOI010000560.1 GCA_030041195.1 Streptosporangiaceae bacterium
ACCAGCGGGAACGCGTCACGTTCCAGGCGGTTGACCGAATCGGCGAGCGCGGCGGTCACATCGAGGAACAGCGGCTCCCCGGTGGATCCCGGCTCCTTGGTCCGGTCCAGCACCGCGATCCGCGAGGCGGTCGCCGGGAGCGCGGCGAGCAGCGCTGCGGCCGGGAACGGGCGGTACAGCCGGACCGTGACCACGCCCACCCGCTCCCCCTGCGCGGTGAGATGCGCCACGGTCTCGGCGGCGGTCTGCGCGGCCGAGCCCATCACCACGATCACCCGGTCGGCCTCGGGGTGGCCCGCGTACTCCACGGTCCGGTACTGGCGGCCGGTGCGCGCGGCGAGCGCGTCCATCGCTTTCTGGACCGCGCCCGGCACGGCCGCGTAGAACGGGTTCACGGTCTCCCGGGCCTGGAAGTAGGTGTCCGGGTTCTGCGCGGTGCCGCGGATGACCGGGTGGTCCGGTGACAGGGCGCGGCCGCGGTGCGCGCGGACCAGGTCCTCGGGCACCAGCGCGCGCAGGTCGTCGTCGTCCAGTGTCTCGATCGTGTTCAGCTCGTGCGAGGTGCGGAACCCGTCGAAGAAGTGCACGAACGGGACCCGGGTGGCCAGCGTGGCCGCGTGCGCGACCAGCGCCAGGTCGTGCGCCTCCTGCACCGAGGCCGAGGCCAGCAGCGCGAACCCGGTCTGGCGCACCGCCATCACGTCGGAGTGGTCGCCGAAGATCGACAGGCCCTGCGCGGCCAGCGAGCGCGCGGCCACGTGCAGCACCGCCGGGGTCAGCTCGCCGGCGATCTTGTACATGTTCGGGATCATCAGCAGCAGGCCCTGCGACGCGGTGAACGTGGTGGCCAGCGCGCCGCTCTGCAGCGCGCCGTGCAGCGCTCCCGCGGCCCCGCCCTCGCTCTGCATCTCGATCACGGAGGGCACCCTCCCCCACACGTTCGGCCTGCCCTTGCTCGACCACTCGTCGGCGAGCTCGGCCATGGGCGAGGACGGCGTGATCGGGTAGATGCAGCAGACCTCGCTGAGCCGGCAGGCGACCGACGCAGCCGCCTCGTTCCCGTCGACAGTGGCGCGCATGCCGTTCAGCCCTCAGGGATCATTTCGATCGCGTGCACCGGGCACTGCTCGTAGCACACGCCGCAGCCGGTGCACTTGGTGTAGTCGAACTCATACCGGTGCCCGGGCCCGAGCTTGATCACCGCGTCCTCTGGGCAGGCGCCCAGGCAGCCGTCGCACTCGCAACAGTTGCCGCAGGACAGGCACCGTTTCGCCTCGTAGACCGCCTCTTGCTCGGACAGGCCGCCGACCACCTCGCTGAAGTCGGCGGTCCGCTGCCCGGGCGCCTCCTCCGGCTGCTGCCGCTGCGCCGCGTCGCCGAAGTACCAGAGGTTGAGTTGCCCGAACGCGACGAGGTCGTGCTTGGTTTGGCTCGGTTCGGGCGCGCCGCGCAGCCACGCGTCGATGTTCCTGGCCGCCCTCTTGCCGTGCCCGACGCCGACGGTCACCGTGCGCAGGGCCGGGACCATGTCGCCGCCGGCGAACACGCCGGGGCAGCCGGTCATCATCGCGGGCGACACCTGCACGGTGCCGTCCCTGGCGAACTCCACGCCGGGCAGGTTCCGCAGGAACCCGGTGTCGGCGTCCTGGCCGAGCGCCAGGATCACGGTGTCGGCGGCCAGGGTCTCGAACCTGCCGGTCGGCCGCGGGAACCCGGTCTCGTCGAGTTCCATGGCCTCGACGGTGAGTTCCGGCCCGTCGAACGCGGTGATCGTGCGCAGCCAGTTGATCGTCACGCCCTCCCGCTCGGCCTCCTGCGCCTCTTCCTCGTGCGCGGGCATCTGCGCGCGGGTGCGCCGGTAGACGATCAGCGCGTCGTTCGCGCCCAGGCGGCGTGCGGTCCGTGCGGCGTCCATCGCGGTGTTGCCGCCGCCGTACACCGCGACCCGCCGGCCGATCACCGGCCGCTCCCCCGAGGCCACGCCGCGCAGGAACGACAGCGCGTCCACGATGTGGCCGGCGTCCCTGGCCGGGATGTCGACCCGCTTGGACAGCTGCGCGCCGACCGCGACGAACACCGCGTCGAACCCGCCGTCACGCCGCTCCTGAGCCAGGTCGGTGACCCGGTGGCCGCAGGTGATGCGCACGCCGAGCGCCTCGATCCTGGCGATCTCGATGTCGAGCACGTCGCGGGGCAGCCGGTAGGCCGGGATGCCGTAGCGCATCATCCCGCCCGGGTCGTCGCCCGCGTCGGTGATCTCGACCTCGTGGCCCAGCCTGGCCAGGTGGTAGGCGGCGGAAAGGCCGCTCGGCCCGGCACCGACGACCAGCACCCGCTTGCCGGTGCTCGGTGTGGTGCGCTCGAACTGCCACTCCCGGTCCAGCGCGAGGTCGCCGAGGAACCGCTCGACCGCGTGGATCGAGACCGCGCTGTCCAGGCTGGCCCGGTTGCACACCACCTCGCATGGGTGGTAGCAGACCCGGCCGTGGATCGCGGGCAGCGGGTTGTCGGCGGTGAGCTGGCGCCACGCCCGCTCGTGCCGGCCCGCCTCGGCGTGCGCCAGCCAGGCCTGGATGTTCTCGCCGGCCGGGCAGCCCGCGTTGCACGGCGGCAGCAGGTCGACGTAGACCGGCCGCCGGTCCCTGACCGGGCCCGCCGTCGCCCGGACGTGCAGCAGGTCGGGCAGCGGCGCCATGTCGGGTCGTGCTTGGTGATCCACCGCACCTCCGCAGGGAATGCCAGCTATCGCGTGCCGAGTGGCGAGAGGACCAATCCGGCTTCTCGCGGATCCCGATTGCGCGGTGTGCGGGCCGGCTGGCCGTATCCCCGCGTCTGGAGTTCCTGGTCTCTCTCGCCACTGCAATAGCACCGCACCCGCTCTGGGAGCCAGTAGAGACCAACGACCGCCGCTACCGGGACCAACGTCCTGCGACATGGCGGACGTCAGACCCGGCGCACTCCAACCTCCGGCTCTACCTGGTGAGTTGCCCGCCGAGCAGCGTGGTCAGTGAGTCATGACACGACTGCAAAGGAGATGGTCGTCATGCGAGCCCTCGTCTACCACGGACCCGGCGCAAAGGCATGGGAAGACGTGCCCGAGCCGGAAATCATCGCCGACACCGACGCGATCGTGCGGGTGGAGACCGTCACGATCTGCGGCACAGACCTGCACATCCTCAAGGGCGACGTCCCCGCGGTGACCGAAGGCCGTATCCTCGGCCACGAGGCGGTGGGGACCGTCGTGCTGGCCGGGCCCGGGGTCAGGACGGTCATGGCCGGGGACCGGGTGCTCGTCTCCTGCATCACGGCGTGCGGGACCTGCCGGTTCTGCCGCGAGGGCCACTCGGGGCAGTGCCTGGGCGGCGGCGGGTGGATCCTCGGCCACATGATCGACGGCACCCAGGCCGAGTACGTCCGGGTGCCGTTCGCCGACACCTCCACCTACAAGGTGCCCGACGGGGTATCGGACCAGGACATCCTGATGCTGGCCGACATCCTGCCGACCGGCTACGAGGTCGGCGTGCTGAACGGCGGCGTGCGTCCGGCCGACGTGGTCGCCGTTGTGGGCTCGGGGCCGATCGGGCTGTCCGCGATCACGGGTGCCCGGCTGTTCAGCCCGAGCCACGTGGTCGCGATCGACCTGGCGGACTCCAGGCTGGACGCGGCGAAGCAGTTCGGCGCCGACGTCACCGTCAACAACGTCACCGAGGACCCGCGCGAGATCATCCGCTCGCTGACCGGCGGGCTCGGCGCCGACGTGGCCATCGAGGCGGTGGGCACGCCCGCCACGTTCGAGCTCGCGGTCGAGCTGTCGCGGCCGGGCGGCCGGATCGCCAACATCGGCGTGCACGGCGAGCCAGCGACCCTGCACCTCGAGCAGCAGTGGATCAGGAACATCACGATCACGACCGGGCTGGTCGACACGTACTCGACGCCGACGCTGCTGCGCCTGGTCACCGGCGGCCAGATCGACGCCGGGCGGTTCATCACGCACCGCTTCGCGCTGGACGAATTCGACGAGGCCTACGACGTGTTCTCGCGGGCCGGCGAGACCGGCGCGCTCAAGGTCGTGCTGAGCCGGTGACGTGAACCCCTGCCGACGATCGGCATGCTTCGGGCGGCCCCCTTGGGGGGCCGCCCGAAGCGATGTCACGGGGTCGTTACTGGAGGTCGAAGACGAGCCTGGCCTTGACCTGCCCGGTTTCCACTTCGTGGATCGCGGTGTTGACGTCCTCCAGCTGGCGCCGCTCGTAGACCACGTGGGTCTTGCCCGCCGCGTGCAGCTCGAAGACCTCTTGCAGGTCCATCCGGGTGCCGACGATCGAGCCGAGCACCTTCGTCCCGTTGAGCACTGTCTCGAAGATGGGCAGCTGGATGTGGTTGTCGGCGGGGAGCCCGACGAACACCAGGGTGCCGCCCCGGCGCAGCGAGCCGTACGCCTGCTCGAATGCCTTGGGCGCGACAGCCAGTGAGATGGCCGCGTCGGCACCGCCGAGGGCCTTGATCGCGGCGGCGGGATCTTCCTCGCGGGCGTTCACCGTGTAGGCGGCGCCCAGTTCTTTGGCCATCGCCAGCTTCTCATCGAACAGATCCACCGCCACGACCTGAGCGCCAGCGATGAGCGCGTACTGCAGGGCCAGGTGACCGAGGCCGCCGACGCCGAAGATCGCGACCAGATCGGACGAGCGGGCTCCGGACACCTTCACCGCCTTGTAGGTGGTGACGCCCGCGCAGGTCAGGGGCGCGGCCTCGAACGGATCGATCCCGTCGGGAACCTTGCCCACATAGGACCCCGAGGCCACGGCGTACTCGGCCCAGCCGCCGTCAATTGAGTAGCCGGAGTTCTGCTGCCGCTCGCACAGAGTCTCCCAGCCGGTCATGCAGTACTCGCACTCGCCGCAAGCCCACCCCAGCCACGGGATCGCGACCCGGTCGCCTTCGCGGACCCGGGTGACGCCACGGCCGGTGCGGGTGACGACTCCGACGGCCTCGTGACCGGGCACGAACGGGGGTGTGGGCTTGACCGGCCAGTCACCGTTGGCCGCGTGCATGTCGGTGTGACATAGGCCCGAGGCTTCGATCTTCACCAGGACCTGGCCTTCGCCTGGTTCCGGGATCGGCCGGTCCTCGATGACGAGAGGCTGCTTGAACCCCTTTACAACTGCTGCCTTCATGGCGGTACTCCTTTCAGAAGTCACTCCACAATCGCCCGCGGCAGCAGTAACGGGAATGGCCATCGGTCCCGGCAGGAAATGGCTTAGGTCCCGTGCGTTCTAATGGGCGGCAATGTCTTCAAAAGCAGGACGGGTCAGCGGACGACGAGCACGGGCCGGTCGGCCAGGTGGATCACCTTGTGCGCCGTGCTGCCCAGGACCAGGCCGGCCAGGTCGCCCCGGCCGCGCGAGCCCATGATGATCACGCCGACGTCGAGTTGCTTGGCGTCCTCGACGATCTCGCGGGCCGCGTAGCCGTAGATCGTGCTCCGGACCACGCC
>JASHOI010000561.1 GCA_030041195.1 Streptosporangiaceae bacterium
GGCGCGGCGGCCGCCGCCGGGCTGGCCCTGGACGGGCACGTGGTGGCGGCCCTGAACGGCGATCAGATCACCAGGGACGGCGAGACGCCGGTGGCCGCCGGCGACACGGTGTTCTTCCTGGCCGCGGACGCTGGCGGCTGACCGAGATGGCGGCCGGCGGCTACTTCGGGCGGGCGCTCGTCGTCGACGCGGCGACGGCGGCGACCACCGTGCTCCCGCTGAGTGACGAGCTGCTGCGGGCCTACATCGGCGGCGCCGGCCTCGGCGCCTGGCTGATGCACCGCCTCGCCCCGCCCGGAATCGATCCGCTGGCCGCTGAGGCGCCGCTGGCCTTCGTGTTCTCCCCGCTGGTCGGCACGCCGCTGACCACCAGCGCCAAGTTCGCCGTCGTGGCAAAGTCGCCGCTGACCGGCATGCTGAACGACGCGCTCTCGTCCAGCCACTTCGCGATCTCCGGCAAGCTCACCGGAAACGACGCGATCGTGGTAACCGGCGCCTGCCACCGGCCCTCGGCGTTGCTGGTCGACGGCGACGGCGCCCGGCTGGCCGACGCGGCCGACCTGTGCGGGCTGCCGGCCGCCGAGGCCGAGCGCAGGCTCAGGGAGCGGCTGGGCCGGGGATGGCGGATCGCTGCGATCGGCCCGGCCGGTGAACGCGGGGTGCGGTACGCGACGATCTCGCACGACGGGCGGCACGCCGGGCGCGGCGGGCTCGGTGCCGTGCTCGGTTCCAAGCGGCTGAAGGCGGTCGCGGTGCGCGCCGGGGCCAAGGTCGCCTCCGCGGATCCGCAGGCCGTGCTGGGCGCGGCCCGGGACCTGCGGGCGCGCTCGTTCGGCCCGGCAACGGCCAAGTACCGCGAGCTCGGCACGCTGGCCAACCTGCTCGCGTTCAACGCGATCAGCACGCTGCCCAGCCGCAACTTCCAGACCGCGACGTTCGCCGAGGCACCGCAGCTGGCCGCGGAGGAGCTGGCGCAGATGCGCACGGTCACCCGCAACAGCTGCGCGTCGTGCACGATCGGCTGCGAGCACATCTACAAGGCGAAGGGCGGCAAGCGGGCGCGCGTGGAGTACGAGAACGTGTTCGCGCTCGGCCCGATGTGCGGCGTTTCCGACCCCGACGCGGTGCTCGCCGCCAGCGGCCGGTGCGACGAGCTCGGGCTGGACACGATCTCGGCCGGCGGCACCATCGCCTGGGCGATGGAGTGCGCCGAGCGCGGCCTGATCGACGCCCCGTGGCTGCGGTTCGGCGACGCGGACGCGGTCATCAGGGCCCTGGACGAGATCGGTGACCGGCGCGGGCTCGGCGAGCTGCTCGCCGAGGGCACGAAGCGCGCGTCCGAGCGCGTCGGCGGCGGGTCGGCCGCGTTCGCCTTGCACGTCAAGGGCCTGGAACTGCCCGGATACGAGCCCCGCACGCTGCAGGGCATGGCGCTGGGCCTGGCCGTGAACTCACGCGGGGCCGACCACAACCGCTCCGGCGCCTACGAGGCCGACCTCTCCGGGGACTACGACCGGCTGGCGGGCGGCGACGCCCAGGTCGCCGCCGCGGTCGAGACCGAGGACCGGGCCGCGGTCATGGACTCACTGATCCTGTGCAAGTTCCTGCGCGGCGTGTTCACCGAGCCGTTCGGCGAGTGGGCGGCGCTGCTGGCCGCGGTGACCGGCTGGGACACCGACGGGCCCGAGCTGCGGCAGACCGCCCGCCGGATCGTCCTGGCCAAGCGCGCGTTCAACGTCCGTGAGGGCTGGCAGCCAGCGGACGACTGGCTGCCCGAGCGGCTGCTGTCCGAGCCGATCACGGTCGGGTCCGGCCGGGTGGCGACGCTGACGCCGGGCCGGCTGCGGGACATGATCGACGGCTACTACACTGCCCGCGGGCTGGACAGCGAGGGCCGCCCGGGCGAGGCCAGCCTCGCGGGCCTGCTGGTGGCTCCGTGAGCCGGGTCCACAGCTGGTGGTGCCCGCTGGCCGTGGGGAGTGATACTGAGTTATGGTCATTCACGCTCCAGCCCCGACCCGGACGGTCACGCTGACGATCGACGGAGCAGCGGTGACCGTGCCGGAGGGCACGACCATCTGGGCCGCGGCGAAGCAAGCCGGTATCGAGATCCCGGTGCTGTGCCACGACGAGCGCTACGACCCCGTCGGGGTCTGCCGGATGTGCGTGGTTGACGTCGGCGCGCGAGCCTACGCCGCCGCGTGCGTGCGCCCGTGCGAGGACGGCATGGAGGTCAAGACCGCCACGCCCGACGTTGAGCGCAACCGGGCGATGCTCACCGAGCTGCTGCTCTCGGATCAGCCGGCCGCCGAGCAGGATCCAAAGCAGACCACCACAGCCGACAACGAGCTGCTCGCGCTGGCCGAGCACTTCGGCCTCGGCGGCGGCATTCGCGAAGACGGGGCGCTGGAACTGCCCGCTGGCTCGGGCCGCGGGGCGGACCTGTCCAACCCGGTCATCGCCGTCAACCACGACGCGTGCATCCTGTGCGACCGCTGCGTCCGCGCCTGCGACGACATCCAGGGCAACGACGTCATCGGCCGCAGCGGCAAGGGGTACGGCACCAGGATCGCGTTCGACCTGAACGACCCGATGGGCGCGTCGTCGTGCGTGACCTGCGGGGAGTGCGTCGCGGCCTGCCCGACCGGGGCGCTGACCAACAAGCCGATCCGCAACATCCCGATCCGGCCGCGCAGCGAGCTGGAACAGGTGGACAGCGTCTGCCCGTACTGCGGCGTCGGCTGCGCGCTTACCTACCACGTCGACCGGGAGCGCGGGGCGATCGCGTTCGCCGAGGGCCGGGACCAGCCCGGCTCGAAGTCGCGGCTGTGCGTCAAGGGCCGGTACGGCTGGGACTACGCCGCGTCGCCGCAGCGCCTCACCGTGCCGCTGATCCGCCGCGACGAGGCCTACCCCAAGGGGCCGCTGTCCGCCGACGTGCGCGGCGAGATGGACGGCGGCGAGTACCTGGAAGACACCGAGCCGCGGGCCGAGCGGAGGCAGCTCAGCGCCGGACGTGACGTCAACGCGGGCCGCAACGGCCGGAACGGCAACGGCCGTGGCGGCAACGGCCGTGGCGGCAAC
>JASHOI010000059.1 GCA_030041195.1 Streptosporangiaceae bacterium
TTGCCCCCAAGGTCGCACTGGGCGGCCTCGCCGCCGCGGCGGCGCTGGTCGTCGTCGCCGGCGGCCTCTACGAGGTCGTCGCGCGCAGCGGCTCGTCGGCAACCAGCGCCTCGGCTGGCGTGCCCTCGGCCGCCAAGCCCGCAGCCGGGCTGCCGAGCCATGGGCTGCTGCTGCCGGCGTCCCCCGTTTTCGGGCCCGCCCTGCAGTATCAGCACGCCGGGCGCACGTACAGCATCAGCCCGATCACCAGCGGCACCCAGTTCACCACGGCCGGGCTCACCAGCGAGGTCAGCGCGGAAGTCAAGAAGTACGGCGCGGGATTCACGAGCACGGGCCCGAACGCTAAGTCCCTCAGCCGGTCTGCATCGGCCAGCCCGGCCGCTGTGCCGCGCGATGAGACCTTCGCCAACATCTCGGTAGCGTCGCTCCGTGGATGTGTCAGCCGGGTTTCGGCGGGAAGTTTGGTGCTGCTCGTCGACGTGGCGCACTACCGCGGAAATCCGGCCACGGTTATCGTCACGAGGGCAGCGGAAACCGGGCCGATGGAGATATGGGTGGTCGGCGCTGGCTGCTCGGCGTCAAACAGCGACGTGCTGCAGCGCGCCACGGCCAGCATCCCCTAACTGGGCGGTGAGCACGGGAATCTCCGGGCCGCCGGAACTGTTGACCCCGCTGCGTGTTGCACAGAAGGGCAGCGTGAATGACCGACGTTCGGGATGTCATCGTTATCGGGTCCGGCCCGGCAGGCTACACGGCCGCGCTGTACGCGGCGCGGGCGCGGCTGCACCCGCTGGTCTTCGAGGGCTCGGTGACGGCTGGCGGCGCGCTGATGAAGACCACGGACGTGGAGAACTACCCGGGCTTCCCCGACGGCGTCGTGGGTCCCGACCTCATGGACTCGATGCGCAAGCAGGCCGAGCGGTTCGGCGCCGAACTCGTCGCTGACGACGTCACCGAGGTTGACCTGGCCGCCACCCCCAAGGTGGTCAAGGTGGGCAGCGACATCTACCTGTCGAAGACCGTGATCATCGCGACCGGCTCGAGCTACCGCCAGCTTGACGTGCCCGGGGAGGACCTGCTGGCCGGCCACGGGGTGTCCTGGTGCGCGACCTGCGATGGCTTCTTCTTCAGGGAGCAGGACATCGCGGTCGTGGGCGGTGGCGACTCGGCCCTCGAGGAAGCCACGTTCCTGACCCGCTTCGCGCGCTCGGTGACGGTGGTCCACCGGCGGGAGGCGCTCCGCGCGTCCAAGATCATGCAGGACCGCGCCTTCGCCAACCCGAAGGTGAAGTTCGCCTGGGACAGCGTGGTCGTTGAGGTCCTCGGCGAGGACCGGGTGACCGGGCTGCGCCTCAGGAACGTCAAGACCGGCGAGGAAAGCGACCTGGCGGTGACCGGCGTGTTCGTGGCCATCGGCCACGACCCGCGCACCGAGCTGTTCACCGGTCAGCTGCTCACCGATCCCGAGGGCTACCTGCTCGTCGAGTCTCCGTCCACGCGTACCGCGATCGAGGGCGTGTTCGCGGCCGGTGATGTGGTCGATCACACCTACCGCCAGGCGGTGACCGCCGCTGGGACCGGCTGCGCCGCCGCCCTGGACGCGGAGCGGTGGCTGGCGGACCACGAGACCTGAGGCGGGGACGGGGACCCGGCCTCGCAGCACAACTCCACCAAGGAAATGGAAAGGAACACCGCCACCATGGGCGCAACCCGAGCCGTAACGGACGAAACCTTCGAGGACGAGGTGCTCAAGAACGAGAAGCCCGTCGTCGTCGACTACTGGGCCGAGTGGTGCGGTCCGTGCCGCCAGGTCTCCCCGGTTCTCGAGGAGATCGCCACCGAGCACGCCGACAAGATCGATGTGGTCAAGCTGAACGTGGACCAGAACCCGGTCACGTCGCAGAAGTACCGGATCCTGAACATTCCGACCCTCAGCGTGTTCAAGGGCGGAGAGGTCGTGAAGGAGATCGTGGGCGCCAGGCCGAAGTCGGCGCTGCTCCGCGAGCTGGCCGACTTCATCTGACCGGCTGGGGCACGGTCCCGCTGCGAACGGGCGCTACGCGAGGCGTAGCGCCCGTTCTGGCGTCATCGAGCCGAGCAGCCGCTCCAGGGCGACCTCGACGTCCTCGCGCCAGGACAGCGCTGTCTTGAGCTCGAGTCGCAGCCGCGGATAGCGGGAATGCTGGCGGACGGTCTTGAACCCGACGGCGAGCAGGTAATCGGCGGGAACCACGCACGACGGCCGGTCCCACTTCAGGTCACCGAACGCCTCGATGGCCTTCACGCCGCGCCTGGTCATGTCCTTGGCAGCGCCCTGGACGAGCATGCGGCCCAGCCCGCCGCCGGCGAACTCGTCGAGCACGTGCGCGGTCATCAGCAGCACGGCGTCGGCACTGACGGGGCTGGTGGGAAAGGCGATCGACCGCGGGACGTGGTGCGGCGGGGCATACATGATGTATCCGGCCGGAACCCCGTCAACGTAGATGATCTTGCCGCAACTGCCCCACTCCAGCAGCTCCGAGGAGACCCAGGACTCCTTCTCCAGCCCTGCATCGCCCTCCTCGTGAGCCCTGGCGAAGCCCACCGGGTCGAGTTCCCAGAACACGCACCGGCGGCACCTGGGCGGCAGATCGCCGATGTTGTCCAGCGTGATGCTGACGAGCCGGCGCGACACTAGGCACCCCTGAAATCGTGGTAACCGATCCATGCCGGGTGCCGGGGGCCGGCTGCGTTCCCTCGGTGCATGCCTCGCCGCGCCCCCCTGACCCGTGCCTTAAATGGTACCCACTGGGCGCCCGCTACGCTCAGTCAGTGACTTCCACGCTGATTCCTCCGCAGGCGCTGCCGCGCAAGAGCTTCGGCAGCGACAACCACGCAGGCGCTCACCCGGCTGTCCTCGCCGCGCTGGGCGCGGCCAGCCAGGGCGACGTGACCGCGTACGGCGACGACCCGTGGACCGAACGGATCGCCGCACAGCTCACCGACGAGTTCGGCGCCGCCGGCGCCTACTTCGTGTTCAACGGGACCGCGGCCAACGTGCTCGGCATCAGCCTGATGCTGCGCCCGTACGACGCCGTGATCTGCGCCGAGGGCGCCCACCTGAACGTGGACGAGTGCGGGGCCGCGGAGCGGATCATCGGCTGCAAGCTGCTGACCGTCCCGGCCCCGGACGGCAAGCTGACGCCGGAGCTGGTGACGACCCGGCTGGCCGGCCGCGGTGACGAGCACCGGGCGCAGCCGCGTGCGGTGGCGATCACCCAGGCGACCGAGGTTGGCACCTGCTACACGCTGGCGGAGCTGCGGCGGCTCGGCGAGTTCTGCCATGACAACGACCTGCTCGTCTACATGGACGGTGCCCGCCTGGCCAACGCCGCCGCGTTCCTCGGCTGCCCGCTGTCCGGCCTGGCGGCCAGCGTGGACGTGCTGAGCTTCGGCGGCACCAAGAACGGCGCCGTGGGCGCCGAGGCACTGATCGTGATGAACCCCGCGCTGGTGGCGGACGTCCCGTTCCAGCGCAAGCAGGAGATGCAGCTGGCGTCCAAGATGCGCTTCCTGGCCGCGCAGTTCGGCGCGCTGCTGGAGGACCAGCTGTGGCTGAGCAGCGCCCGGCACGCCAACGCGATGGCACGGCGGCTGGCCGACGGCGTCAGCGGTGTCCCAGGCGTGGGCCTGCGGTACCCGGTCGAGTCCAACGGCGTGTTCGCGACGCTCGACCCGGCGGTGATCGAGCTCGACCCGCTGCAGCGGGAGTGGAACTTCTACGTGTGGGACGCGGGCGAGCATGTGGTCCGGTGGATGGCGGCCTTCGACACGTCGGAGGAGGACGTCGACGCGTTCGTGGCGGCGATCCGGCGCGCGGCGGGTGCCGCCACGGCCTGAGCCGGGAGCCGTGTGCGGGGGCGATGTTTCACGTGGAACATCGCGCCGAGGCGGCTCAGGACTGCGGGCTCCAGCCGGGATACATCGTCTTGACGATCCGCTCCAGGTCGTCCAGGGAGGCGAACTCCACCACGATCTTTCCCTTGCGCTGCCCGAGTTCCACCTTCACCCGGGTGTCGAACACGTCCGAGAGCCGGTCCGCCAGATCCCTGAGTCCCGGGGCCACCGGCTTCGGCCGTGCGTCGTGCTGCCGCGGTGCCTTGGCCGCCTGAGCCCCCATGGCCACGATTTCCTCGACCGCCCGGACCGACAGTCCTTCGGCGACGATCCGGTGGGCCAGTTGCTCCTGGGCCTCGAGGTTCTCGACGCCGAGCAACGCCTTGGCGTGCCCGGCCGACAGGACGCCGGCGGCGACGCGCTTCTGCACGCCCGCGGGCAGGTTCAGCAGCCGGATGGTGTTGGAGATGTGTGGCCGGGACCTCCCTACCTTGCGGGCCAGTTCCTCGTGGGTGGCGGAGAAGTCTTCCAGTAGCTGCTGGTAGGCGGCCGCCTCCTCGAGCGGGTTCAGCTGCTCGCGGTGCAGGTTCTCGATCAGGGCGTCCCGGAGCATCTCATCGTCGGAGGTCTCCCTGACGATCGCCGGGATCTGGGACAGGCCGGCGATCTCGCATGCCCGCCAGCGCCGCTCGCCCATGATCAGCTCGTAATGGCCGGGCATGACCTTCCGGACCACCACGGGCTGCAGCAGCCCCACGACCTTGATCGAGGCGGCGAGCTCGTCGAGCGCCTCTTCATCGAAGACCTGCCGGGGCTGCCGCGGGTTCGGCGTGATCGCGCCCACCGGTATCTCTTCGAAGTAGGCCCCGATGTCCTCGAGCGGCTGACCCTCCGCCGCTGCGGCCTGGTACTGACCCGGAGTCCCGGCAGCGGCCGGCGATGCGGTCGGAATCAGCGCGCCGAGTCCCCTGCCCAGTCCGCGTTTCTGCTGCGGCATTGCCTCTCCTCGCTGTCCGCTCGCGCGTGGCTTCCGCGCCATCCCGCTCTGTCGTGCCCGGCACCCATGCGGCTCCCGTCAGAGCAATCCTGCCAGGCGCCTGCCGGGAAGCGGACATCATCGTTCAACGCGCGGCTCGGCTCACCGCGACCTGCCCGGCGGTCAGGCCGACGGTGCCTTGCGGTGCGCCATCTCCCGCGCCGCCTCCAGGTATGCCTGTGCCCCGCTCGACCCGGGATCGTAGGTCATCACGGACTGGCCGTAGCTCGGGGCCTCGGACACCCGGACGCTGCGCGGGATGATCGACGACAGCACGATCCCGCCGAAGTGCTCCCTGACCTCGTCGGCGACCTGCGAGGCCAGCCTCGTCCGACCGTCGTACATGGTCAGCAGGATCGTGGAGACCGCCAGGCCCGGGTTGAGGTGGCTCTTGACCAGGTCGACGGTGCGCAGCAGTTGCTCGAGCCCTTCGAGCGCGTAGTACTCGCACTGGATCGGGATCAGCACCTCCGGCGCCGCCACCAGAGCGTTGACGGTCAGCAGCCCGAGCGAGGGCGGGCAGTCGATGAAGATGTAGTCGAGAGCGGACGAGTCGAACCCCGCCAGCGCCCGGACCAGCCGCGATTCCCTGGCCACCAGCGGGACCAGTTCGATCTCCGCTCCGGCCAGGTCGATGGTCGCCGGAGCGCAGTAGAGCTGCGGTATGCCCGCCGCCGGCCGGACGACACCCGACAGCGGCTGCCCGTCGACCAGCACGTTGTAGATGGACACGGTGCCGCTGCGATGCTCGACGTCGAGGGCCGTCGAGGCGTTACCCTGCGGGTCAAGGTCGATGACGAGCACCCGCAGGCCGTGCAGGGCCATGCTCGCGGCAAGGTTGACGGCCGTGGTGGTCTTGCCCACGCCGCCCTTCTGGTTCGCGATCGTGATGATCCGGCATGCGCCAGGTCGCGGCCAGGCCGGGCCGCCGCCCCGGGCGACCAGCGCGGCGCGGGCCGCGCGCGCGATCGGGGTATCCAGGCTGATCTCGGCCACCAGCCGGGGCGGGTCGGCCACGTCCGGTGCCCGGCCTGGGCGGTGCGCGGCAGCCGGGGCAGGATTCCCTGTCTCCGCCGGGGGCGCGCCGTCCTCCGCCCGCGCCGTGCTGCGGTGCTTGCCTGTTCCACGTGGAACCGGCGCCTGAGGCCACCCGAGGCCGTGCTCGCCGCCCGCCGCGGCGGGATCGGGCCAATCGCCGCCCTGCGTCTCCTCGTCGGGGCCGACAGCACCACCGACGGTGTCGGGCGGGCCCGCCGCAGCGCCTTCCTGGTCCGGCTGGTCCGGCCATCCCAGGCCACGATCGGCGGCCGTCATGACGTTTCTGCTCCTCCCGACAGCCCGCGGTCAAGCGGCGCCGTGCTGGCCTTCAGGACAACGATGCCTCGCATCAAGGCCGGCCGTCAGCCGGACGACTGGCGGCGGCGGACTGACCTTACCGCGCCCCGCCTCCACTACTGCCGCGTCTTGCACACCCAGCCTGCGCAGCACCGGCCCAGCCTGCGCAAGCTCCTCCGCGGCCGCGGCTCCCTTGATCGCCAGAACCAGGCCTCCGGGCCGCACCAGCGGGACTGCCAGCGCCGCCAGGCGCCGCATCGGAGCGACCGCCCGCGCGGTCACCACGTCGGCCGCGAGCTCCCCGGCCACCTCCTCGGCCCGCCCGCGGCGGACCGCCGCATTGCCAAGGCCCAGCGACCGCACGCACTCGTCAAGGAAGGCCGCCCGCCGGGCCATCGGCTCGAGCAGCACGACCTCCGAATCCGGGAGCAGCATCGCCAGAACCACGCCGGGCAGCCCGGCCCCCGAGCCGAGGTCGATCACGGAGCTGGCCGGCGGGACCAGCTCGGCGACCGCGGCACAGTTCATCAGGTGCCGGTCCCAGAGCCGGGCCGTCTCCCGCGGCCCGATGAGGCCTCGTTCAACGCCGGGCCCGGCCAGCAACTCGGCATATTGTGCGGCGACGCCGAGTGCGGGGCCGAACACCGCCCCGGCCTCAGCAGGCGGCAGCGGTGCCCGCCGTGCCCCGGACGCCCCGGCCGAGCCGGGCCGCCGGGCTGGCTCAGCTCCCAGGAAGAACAACCACCCGACGGTCGGGCTCCTCGCCCTCTGACTCGCTGCGCAGCCCAGCGGCGGCGACCGCGTCATGCACGATCTTCCGCTCGAACGGGTTCATCGCCCACAGCTTCTTGGGCACGCCGGTGCGCTTGACCTCGTCGGCTGCGTTCCGGCCGGTCTCGGCCAGCTCCGCGCGCCTGCGCATCCGGTAACCACCGACGTCGATCATGATCCTGGTGCGCATCCCGGTGTGCCGGTGCACCGCGAGCCGGGTCAGCTCCTGCAGCGCCTCGAGCACCTCGCCCCTGGACCCGACCAGCTCGTCGAGTGTCGCGCCGACCACCGAGACCACGGCGCGGTCGCCCTCCACGTCCATGTCGATGTCCCCGTCCAGGTCGGCGACATCCAGCAGGCCCTCGATGTAGTCGGCGGCTATCTCGCCTTCCAGTTCCAGGTCCGCGACATCTGTCAGCCCGGGCGCCGCCGAGCCGTCGTCTGCCCCGAAGCCGCCGTCCTTGTCATCGGAGTCCTCGTCCGCGTCGATGTCAGCCTCGTCCGCCGCCACGGGCTCGTCGCGCCCGTACGGCGCGTCGAGCTCGTCCGTCCCGTCCAGCGGCTGCGCTGGCTGGGGCTGATCTGCCGCGGACACCTGCGGCTCGGTGACCGCGCTTTCCCCTTGGCTCACGACCGGGGCCTCCTACGTTCGGGTTGACCTCTCCTGACAGCAGCCACGCCGGGATGTTGCGGCAGCGCCTCACCGCTTGCCAGACCGCTTGCTGCGGGACTGCCGTTGCCGTTGCTGCCTGACGAGCTTAACCTCGGGGGCCGGCGGCTCGGGCTCGGGTTCGGCGCGCTTGCCAAGCCTGCGCAGCACCCCCCCGGCACCGCCGCCGCCGGAGCCGCCGCCGTTCGCCGAAGGCTGCGCGGCGGTACGCGCGGTCCCGGTGGACCCGGAGCTCTTCGCGGCCGGTCTCGCGCCCGCCGAGCCCGCGGGCTTGCGGGTCTT
>JASHOI010000562.1 GCA_030041195.1 Streptosporangiaceae bacterium
CAGGTCAGATGGTGATGATGGGCGTCGGTGCGGCATTTGCGGTACAGCGTCTCGCCGCTTGAATCGCGGATCGCGTCCACCCGGCCGTCCTCGCTGAGCACCTGCAGATGCCGGTAGACGGTGGTGAGCCCGACATGCTCGCCCCGGTTGCGCAGTTCGGCATGAATCTGCTGCGCACTGAAGAATCCGGGCAGCCCGTCCAGCACCGCGTACACCGCCTCGGCCTGGCGGGTGCCCCGGATCCGGGTGCCGCGGCCGGGCGGGCGGGTGGCCGGCCCGGAAGTAGTCACACACGCACGGTAGCAGCCCTCCGCCGCTTTTCTGGTTACCCGCCCGCTCCGCCCGCTGGCATCCAGCGCAGGGGGAGGCAAGATGGGACACATGGCTGACCGGCTACGCACGGCAACGAGCCCATACCTGCTCCAGCATGCGGGGAACCCCGTCGACTGGTGGCCCTGGTCCGACGAGGCGTTCGCCGAGGCACGCAGCCGCGACGTCCCGGTGCTGCTATCCGTCGGATACTCGGCCTGCCACTGGTGCCACGTGATGGCTCACGAGTCGTTCGAAGATGACCAGACCGCGGCGCTGATGAACGAGAACCTCGTATCGATCAAGGTGGACCGCGAGGAGCGGCCGGACGTCGACGCGGTCTACATGACCGCCACACAGGCCATGACCGGCCAGGGCGGCTGGCCGATGACGGTCTTCATGACGCCGGACCGCGAGCCTTTCTACTGCGGCACGTACTTCCCGCGAGACCAGTTCCAGCGGCTGGTCCTGGGGGTGGCCGATGCCTGGCGTCAGGACCGCGGCCGCGTCACCGGGCAGGCGCAGCGGATCGCCGCTGCCCTGTCCGAGCAGATGTCGGGCGTCGCGCCCGGCGGCGGGGCCCCGGGCCAGGAGCAGCTGAGCCAGGCCTGCGACGCGGCGATCGCAGGGCTGGAGTCCAGTTACGACGCGACGCTGGGCGGGTTCGGCGGTGCACCGAAGTTCCCGCCTTCGATGGTGCTCGAGTTCCTGCTCCGGTATCACGAGCGGGACCGCGGCGCGTCGGGGGAGGCTGCCGAGCGCATGGCCAGCGGCACCATGGACGCCATGGCCCGCGGTGGCATGTACGACCAGCTGGCCGGCGGATTCGCGCGGTACTCGGTGGACGCGGGCTGGGTGGTGCCGCACTTCGAGAAGATGCTCTACGACAACGCGCTGCTGGCCCGGGTCTACGCGCACTGGTGGCGCCGGTCCGGCTCCGAGCTCGCGCGGCGGGTGGCCGCCGACACCTGCGCCTGGATGATCGCCGAGCTGCGCACCGCCGAGGGCGGCTTCGCCTCGGCCCTCGACGCCGACAGCGATGGCGAGGAGGGCAAGTTCTACGTCTGGACGCCCGCCGAGCTCCGCGAGGTCCTCGGGGAGGCGGACGCCCGGTACGCGGCCGAGGTGTTCGGCGTGACCGGCGAGGGCACCTTCGAGCACGGGAAATCAGTGCTCCAGCTGCGCCGCGACCCGCCGGATCCCGAGCGCTTCGCGGGGGTCCGTGAGGCGCTGCTCGAGGCGCGCGGGCTCCGGGTCCGCCCGGGCCGGGACGACAAGGTCGTCGCCGCCTGGAACGGCCTGGCGATCGCGGCCCTGGCCGAGGTGGGACTGCTGCTCGAACGCCCGGAGTTCATCGCCGCCGCGCGCGGCGCGGCCGATCTGCTCGCCGGAACCCACCTGAGCGCCGGCCGCCTCGCCCGGACCTCAAAAGACGGGATCCCCGGCCCCAGCGCCGGCGTGCTCGAGGACTACGCCAGCGTCGCCGAGGGATACCTGGCTCTGTCCGGGGTGACCGGCGAAGCGGGCTGGGTGACCCTGGCCGGCCAGCTTCTCGAGACCGCACTGGACAGGTTCGGCGACTCGGCAAGCGGGTTCTACGACACCGCCGACGACGGCGAGCGGCTGATCTACCGGCCGGCCGACCCGGCGGACGGGCCAACCCCGTCGGGCACGTTCGCTGTCGCCGGGGCACTGCTCAGCTACTCCGCGCTGACCGGGTCGGCCAGGCACCGCAGCGCCGCGGCCGGGGCGCTCGGACCGCTGCCGGCCGTGGCCTCGCGCTATCCGCGCGCCGCGGGATGGGGTCTCGCGGTGGCCGTCGCAATGGAGTCCGGCCCGACCGAGATAGCTGTCGTCGGCCCGTCCGATGACCGCCGCACCGCGGTCCTGCACCGGACCGCCTTCCTGGCCGCGCCGCCCGGCGCGGTCATCGCGCTCGGCAATGGCGGAGGAAATGGGGCCGACGCCATACCGCTGCTGACCGGCCGCGAGCCGGTCGACGGTGCCCCCGCGGCCTATGTCTGCCGGGATTTCGCCTGCCGGATGCCGGTCACCGGGCCGGACGAACTGCGCGGCCTGCTCGCGTCGTCCGGCGGCCCCGACCACCCCTAGGGGATAGTCGCCGCCATTCGCGGAAAGACCGGTATAGACATGCGTGCGGCTTTCGGTGCATGGTGTTTTGGTGGCTTGCGCCAAAGGCCGATAACCGGGAGGAGTAGTGCAGCTGCGCGACGGAGCGCGTCGCATGCTTGTCACGCTCGGGTCGGGGGTGGCGCTGGTGACCCTGGCCGTCGCGGGCAACGCTCCCTCAGCCCTCGCGGCGCAACGGACCTCGCTCCCCGGAAGCAGCGTGTGGGGCGGTGCCGCTGTCGCCGGCGACCAGGTACTCCCCGGGCAAGCGGGCTCCGCCTCGGTCGCGGTCGCACGCCTCCCCGGCTCATCGTCGGCCATGGCGCCGCTGCACCAGTTGCTCGAGGCCGACCTGTTCGTGGTCGCCCCGACCACGCTGCGCAGCAGCATTGCGACCGCGGTGCAGCGGCTGCACGGCGTGGTCGCCGCCGAGCCGCTCGACGCCGCGAGGCTCCAGGTCGACGGCAAGCTCACCGCGATGCTCGGGGTGGACCCGTCCGAGTTCCGAGCGTTCGCTGCCAAGCCGACAGCGGAGTCGATCGGCCTCTGGAAGAACGTGGCGGCTGGCGGCGTGGCCGTCTCGTACACCATGAGCAAGCTGGACAACCTGCCGCTCGGCCGCCCGGTCCGGGTGGCCGGCCGGCGCGTCGAGGAGTTGCCGGTGGCCGGTCTCGGCACCGTGGGGATCGGCGGCGTCGACGCCGTGGTCTCCGACGCCGTGGCCCGCTCGCTGGGCCTGCCTGCGGACAACGCGATCGTGATCAGCGCCCCGCACGCCGATCTGACCACGCTGATGAAGCAGATCAAGAAGCTGCTGCCGCAGAACGCGGCGATCGCGTCGCTGGTCGCCCAGTCGGCTTCATCGGGCGTCGCCGAAACGAACGGTGCTGCCGGGGGAGCCGCCGACGGGCCGGGCCTGACCGTCACCGAGGTGACCGAGTTCCTCGAGGCAGCCGAGAGCAGGCTGGGCCTGCCCTACGTGTGGGGTGGTGACGGGCCGTTCGATTTCGACTGCTCCGGCCTGGTGCAGTGGTCGCTCGCCCAAGCCGGTGTGGTGATGCCGCGGGTGGCCGCCGAGCAGGCGCTGACCGGGCCGGAGGTTCCGGTGAGCGAACTGCAGCCAGGGGACCTGCTCTTCTACCACACCGACCCGACGGCTCCCGACTACATCTCGCACGTCGCCATTTATCTCGGCCACGGCGAGATGGAGCAGGCTCCGGAGCCCGGCCTCGACGTTCAGATCGTCCCGGCCGACTTCGGCTCCGAGTTCGCCGGCGCCGTGGCGGTGTACCCGAAGGTAGCGGCAGCGGTCGCCGGGGACCCGGCGGCCTGACCCTCCGGTCGTCGCGCTAGGTTTGATCTTGGTGTGCGGGCTTTTCCATGATCCTGGTTGATAAATACCGCTATGAGGTATTCAGACACCAAGATCATGGAATGCGGGTGCCTGGCGCGACCGGGGACGCTGGGCGCAAGGGTGTGGGGGGCGCCGTCGGCCTGCCCGCCACCGCCACCGCGGCCGTGGCCGCGGTTGCTGTGCAGCGGGAGTTCTTGCCAGCCCTCGGGAAGATCCGTAATCTCCATTACATGAGTACAGGGGATGAGGGCGGCTCGGCAAGCTCGGTGCTCGAGCGGCTCCGCGGGTGGTTCAGTGCCCGCATGCCCAGCGACTGGTTCAGCGAGGCACCGGAGATCAACCTGGACCGCGAGGAGATCACGGTCATCGGCGTGCTGCCCACGCCGGACGGGGCCGAGGACGGGACCGAGGCCGAGCGCGCCGCTGCCGCCGAGGGGCGCAGCCGCCGGTTCCGGGAGCAGACCCGGCAGCAGCGCATCGAGATCGCCCGCGAGGCCGAGCACCGGTTCGGCCGCAAGGTCTCCTGGGGGGTTATCTGCAATGAGAAGAAGGTGATGTTCACCACATTCTCGGTGCCGGTGATGACCAGGCTCCGCCAGCCGGAGCGGCTCGTCCTGGACACGCTGGTCGACGCCGGCGTGGCGCGCAGCCGCAGCGACGCGCTCGCCTGGTGCGTGCGGCTGGTCGGCGAGCACGAGGACAGCTGGCTCGGGGACCTCAGGGATGCCCTGCGCCACGTTGAGCAGGTGCGGGCCGAGGGTCCCCGGTCGTCCTGAGGCTTGAGGCTGCTTTCGCTCAGTCGGCGTCGTCAAGCGCCGCGGCGACGCGGCGGTGCGCCAGCCAGATCTGTTCGGGCAGATCGCGGAACTGCTCCAGGTGCTCCGCGCGGTACTTCATCTCCTGCTTCCACCGCGGGATGTCGATGGTCAGGATCGTCTCGAGGTCGGCCGGCGCGATCGCGAGGCCGTCGAGGTCAAGCTCGTCCTTGACCGGGACGATGCCGACCGGCGTCTGCCTGCCGCTGACCTCACCCTCGGCCAGGCGCAGCAGCCAGAGCAGCGGCCGCAGGTTGTCGCGGTAGCCGGGCCACAGGTAGTGCCCGTCCTCGGGGTCCCGCTGGAACCAGTTGACGTGCGCGAAGATCGGCTGGCTCGCCGCCGAGCCGATGAGCTTCAGCCAGTGCGCGGCGTACGCGCCCTCGGGATAGGACATGAACGGGCGCATCGACATCGGGTCGTAGCGCAGCACCCCGTCGACGCCTTCGGCCGCGAACGTCGCCTCGGCACCCAGCGTCAGCCCGTCGTAGACCCCCTCGGCAAGGTCGGTGATCGCGCGGATGAGCGGCTCACGATCGCTCGCGCGGCCGCCGAAGATGATCGCGTCGATCGGCACGCCCTGCGGCTCGTCGAAGTCCGGCGCGATGTTGGGCACGTTGGCCAGCGTCGTGGTGAACCGGCTGTTCGGGTGGGCCCACGGCGCGCCGGCTTCTTCGGGCGTCCGCTCCGAAATGAGCTTGCCGGTCCAGTCTCGCCACCCGGCGACGTCGGCAGGTGGCTCGGGCGTGCGGCCCTCCCACCACACCTCCTGGGTCTGGTCGTTGTAGGCGACGTTGGTGAACAGCGTGCCGGTGCCCGGGGCCACGGACCCGATCGCGATCGGGTTGGTCCGCTCGTTGGTGTCCCTGGCCACGCCGAACACGCCGAACTCGGGGTTGATCGCGTAGATCTTGCCGTCCGAGGGGTCGACCCGGAGCCAGGCGATGTCGTCGCCGTAGAAGTCGACGTGGTACCGGTCGCTGAGCGTGCCGGGCGCGAGCATCATCGCCAGGTTCGTCTTGCCCGAGGCGCTCGGGAAGCCGCCGCAGATGTGGTAGTGCTTGCCGGTCAGCTTGTCGGTGATGCCGATGAGCATGAACTGCTCGGCGAGGAACTCGCCCGACACCCAGCCGTCGTAGGCGGCCTGGCGCAGCCCATGGGCGATCTTGCCAAGCAGCGCGTTGCCGCCGTAGGACGAGCCAAAGTGCAGAATGGTCCGCTCGTCGGCGAACGTGACGAAGTAGCGCTTGTCGTCCGGCGTGCCCTGGCCCAGGTGCTCCAGATCACCGGTCACGTGCACCGCGCGGACGAAGCTGTCCGGGTCGGCGAGGTTGTTGATGTGGTCCACTCCCACGCGCGCCATGCGGATCATGTGCAGCGCGACCGTGCGGCAGTCGGTGAGCTCCACGCCCGCGGCGTACCGCTCGAGCGGCGAGCCGGCCGGAGCCATCAGATACGGCACCACGTACATCGTCTTGCCCGCGGAGGCTCCGCGCATGAGGCTCTCCAGCAGCGGCCGCATCTCAGCGGCCGGGTGCCAGTTGTTGTAGACGCCCTTGTCGGCAGCGTCGCTCGTCGCGACGATCGTGCGTTCCTCCGAGCGCGCGGTGTCCTTGACGTAGCTGCGTGAGTAGTACCGCCCCTCGCCGGCGGGCAGGATCTCGCCGTCGGCGAGGGCCTCGGCGATGAGCCGCGCGTCGTCGGCTGCGCTGACGACCTCGACCCGCGCGGCTCCGGTCAGCTCGGCCCAGTACCGCACGTACTCGCGGACGTGAACGTTTCTCAGCCCCGCCCCGTCAAGTTCTGCGTGCACGTCGACCATCGGCCGTCCTCTCGCCTGCCTGAAGAGGTTTTCAACTCTGTACGTAGCGAGAAGGATATAGACCGCGCGTGGTGAGTGGCTGACTCCGGTGCCGTTGCTCAGCCAACGCTGAGCTTTATGAGGCGCTCGGCCGTATTTTTTCTCGCGCTGCGCCATCCGGCCGGGCGGCGCCGGCGCCGGCCGTTGTGATACCCCCGTGAGCTGCGCAGCTGCAGGTGGGGATGCCGCCGCGGCGATGCGCTACGGGCGCCGGATCCTCCCGTAGATGGCCGGCGGCAGCAGCCGAAGCCGGCCGGCTTCGGAAATCGCCGAAAAACAGCGCCGGCGTGGGGGTGTCCCTTTCGGTATCGAAGATGTTAACGTTCCGTTATGGGGGAACTACGCTGCGTTGATGGGTCCATTCTGACGGTTACCGCTGTGGCGTGTAATGACCGAGTGGGCACGCCGTACGAGATCACCCTCGACCTCAGGCGCGGGCGCAAGCCGTTCGCCTCGATAGGCGAGCGCTGCGGCTTCCGGCTGTCCCATCTCGCCGCCAGCACCGCCGCGGCACGCGAGGACCCGGCGCAGGCCGCGGCGTGGCCGGATCCGGATGACCGGTTCCCCGAGCCGGGCCAGCCCGGCTCGCCCGGCCTGGCCACACGGCCGGAGTTCCGGCCCGGGGAGCGCGAGTATTTCGCGCTCCGGTCGAGGGAGCACACCGATCTGCCGGGCAGCGGAGAATTCCGGTGCGTGTTGCGCGACTCGGCGGAGTGGCTGGGTGGGCAGCGGCAGGGCTGGTGTCTTACCCGCCGCGCGGTCATTGAGGCGTGGGGGTCTGATGGGATTGGCGTGCGAGCCGTCCTGACCTCGGCCGAACTCGTGACATTCTTGGATACGGTGCTTAGGGAACCGGGCGGTGCTGCGGTCGCAGGCTGGGCGTCCGGCAAAAAGGCGACGACAGCCGGGACGGGGCTGGCCCGCGTGGGCAGGCCATCCTGGCGGCAGCGAGGAAGGGTGCGGGATGGGAGTACGCGATCTCGCCTACCGGCTCTACGAGCACAGACTCGAAGCGTCGCTTTCGCCTCAGGCGATTCCCAGACACGTCGGGGTGATGTGCGACGGTAACCGGCGCTGGGCCCGCTCGGCGGGTCTGGCCGACGTCAGCAGCGGCCATCAGGCGGGCGCCGACAAGATCTTCGAGGTGCTGCAGTGGTGCCGCCAGTCCGGCGTCGAGGTGGTCACCCTCTGGCTGCTCTCGACCGACAACCTGGCCCGCCCCGCGACCGAGCTCGAGCCGCTGCTGCGGATCATCGAGGACACCGTCCGCGAACTCGTGGCGCAGAACTGGCACCTGAACCCGATGGGAGCGCTCGACCTGCTGCCCGCCGACACCGCCCAGGTGCTGAAGGACGCGGCGGACGCCACCGCCAACCAGACCGGGCTGCTGGTCAACGTCGCGGTCTGCTACGGGGGCAGGCGGGAGATCGCCGACGCCGTCCGCTCGCTGCTGCAGGACCACGCCACCAGGGGAACAACGATCGAGGAACTCGCCGAGGTCCTCGACGTCGAGCACATCGCCGAGCACCTGTACACCGCCGGGCAGCCCGACCCCGACCTGGTCATCCGCACCTCGGGCGAGCAACGGCTCGGAGGGTTCCTGCTCTGGCAGAGCGCCCATTCCGAGTTTTACTTCTGCGACGCCTACTGGCCGGCCTTCCGGCGGGTGGACTTCCTGCGCGCGCTGCGTTCTTATGCCGCGCGGCACCGCAGGTACGGGGCCTGAGAGGCCACCCCGGCTCCGGGAACAGGGCGCTGACCAGTAAGCATGCCGGATGTCAGGCGCGTTAACACCGTGTGCTGGTACTTCCGGGGACCGGCTCACGGAAGGTAACGTCTTACGTGACGGGTGGTGCGTAGCCACCCGCCGGGAAGGCCCTCGAGATCCTCGAGCTTCGCGTCCTGGTGCGCAGGCGTGGTGAGCGAAGGGCCGGCGCCCGGCCCTTGCTGGCCGGTCCCGGTCCCGCCGACACGACTGTCCGGAGATGGCGCCCCGAGCGCCAAGGGGAGAGCGAGTGGCCAGTTCCTCAGCACGTCGCACCTATGTCCTCGACACCAGCGTCCTGCTCGCCGACCCGGCGGCGATCGGCAGATTCGCCGAGCACCGGGTGGTCCTGCCAGTGGTGGTCATCACCGAGCTGGAGGCCAAGCGCCACCACCCGGAGCTTGGCTTCTTTGCCCGGCAGGCGCTGCGTTACCTGGACGACCTGCGGGTCGAGTACGGCAGGCTGGACGCCGATCTGCCGGTCGGCGATCAGGGAGGCACGGTACGCGTCGAGCTGAACCACGCCGACCCGACGGTGCTGCCGGCCGGGTTCCGGCTTGGTGACAACGACACCAGGATCTTGTCCGTGGCCCGGAGCCTGGCCGCCGAGGGCGACAGCGTGGTGCTGGTCAGCAAGGACCTGCCGCTCCGGGTGAAGGCAGCCGCGATCGGGCTGACGGCGCAGGAATACCGGGCCGAGCTCCCGGCCGACTCGGGCTGGACCGGCATGCGCGAGCTTGACGTCACCCCGGCGGAGATCGACGAACTGTACGCCAGCGGGCAGCTGGACTGCGCGGCGGCGCGCGAGCTTCCCTGCCACACCGGCCTGGTGCTGGTCTGCGGTGCGTCCGGAACGGGCAGCGCGCTCGGCCGGGTGCAGCCGGACAAGTCGGTGCGGCTGGTACGCGGCGACCGCGAGGTGTTCGGGCTGCGCGGCCGCAGCGCCGAGCAGCGGGTGGCGCTCGACCTGCTGCTCGACCAGGACGTGGGGATCGTGTCCCTGGGCGGCCGGGCCGGGACCGGCAAGTCCGCGCTGGCGCTGTGCGCCGGCCTCGAGGCCGTGATGGAGCGCCGGCAGCACCGCAAGCTCGTCGTGTTCCGGCCGCTCTACGCGGTGGGCGGCCAGGAGCTGGGCTACCTGCCCGGCTCCGAGGCGGACAAGATGAACCCGTGGTCGCAGGCGGTCTACGACACGCTGTCGGCCGTCACCTCCCAGGACGTGATCGACGAGGTGCTGAGCAGGGACATGCTCGAGGTGCTGCCGCTGACCCACATCCGCGGCCGGTCCCTGCATGACTCGTTCGTGATCGTGGACGAGGCGCAGTCGCTCGAGCGCGGCGTGCTGCTCACCGTGCTGTCCAGGATCGGCAGCGGTTCCCGGGTGGTGCTCACCCACGACATCGCGCAGCGGGACAACCTGCGGGTGGGCCGGCATGACGGCGTGGTCGCCGTGATCGAGAAACTCAAGGGGCATCCGCTGTTTGCGCACGTCACCCTCGTTCGCTCCGAGCGGTCGCCGATCGCCGCGCTGGTGACGGAGATGCTGGAGGACGCTGTTCTCTAAGCTTTTGGCCTGGTAATCGCCAGTCTTTACTAAATTTTGCCTCGGCCTGCACTCACCGGAGTCGCCCCGACACGATACGGTGATGCGCGTCATGAGTCATTCACCTGCCATTCGAGCTGACGCCACCGACTCCGGGACTGCGGCGCAGGAGCCGGTCTCGGTGGTGATGCCGGTCAGGAACGAGGAACTGAACCTCGCGGAGTCCGTGCAGAGCGTGCTCGGCCAGGACTACCCGGGCGAGCTCGAGGTCGTGCTGGCTGTCGGCCCCTCGAGGGACCAGACCATGGAGCTGTGCGAGCGGATCGCCGCCGCCGACCCTCGCATCACGGTGGTGGCCAATCCGGCCGGCCACATCCCGTGCGCGGTCAACGCGGCGATCAAGGCGTCCCGGCACTCGATCGTGGCCAGGGTCGACGGGCACGCCCTGCTGCCGCAGGGGTACCTGCGCACCGCGGTCCAGGAACTGCGGAAGACCGGGGCTGCCAACGTCGGCGGGATCATGGCCGCGGAGGGCGTCACCCCGTTCCAGGAGGCGGTGGCCTGGGCGATGACCTCTCGGTACGGGGTGGGCGCCGCCAAGTTCCACACCGGCGGCCGCCCTGGGCCGGTGGACTCGGTCTACCTGGGCGTATACCGCAGGGACGCGATCGAGCAGGTGGGCGGCTATGACGAGACCTACCTGCGCGCCGAGGACTGGGAGCTCAATCACCGGATCCGGCTGGCCGGCGGAGTGGTGTGGTTCCAGCCAGCGCTCCGGGTCACCTACCGGCCGCGGGCGAGCATCCGCATGCTCACGGCGCAGTACTTCAACTACGGCCGCTGGCGCCGGGTGGTGGCGCGGCAGCACGCCGGCACGATCAACCCGCGGTACCTGGCCCCTCCGGCCGCGGTCGTGGTCATGGTGCTGGGGGTGCTGGCGGGTTTCGCCGGCCTCGGCGGCCTGCTCAGCGGCGCCGCCGGGGCCTGGCCCGCGGTCGCGGTCTGCGGGTTCGCGATTCCCGCGCTGTACGCGCTGGGAGTGAGCGCGGTCGCGGTGATGGCCGCGCGCGGGCTGCGCCTCAAGGTCGCCGCGAGGCTTCCCGCCGTGCTGGCTACCATGCACATCGCCTGGGGAATCGGCTTCCTCACCAGCCCGCGCAGCCTGATCCCGGGTAACCGCCCGGCGCCGCCGGCGGTCGGCGCACCCGGTTAGCCGCCCCGGCGCAGCAGGGTCTCCGCGACCTCCAGGTCGCCCGGATATGTGATCTTGATGTTGCGCTCGCTGCCCAGCACCAGGCGGACCGGGACGTCGGGCAGGTAGCGGAGCACCACGCCGCAGTCGTCGGTGGCCTGCCGCCCGGCGAAGGTCGGATCGGCGCCGGCCAGCTGATAGGCCCGCCTGATCACCGAGAGCCTGAAGCCCTGCGGCGTCTGGCAGCGGGCCAGCGTCTCCCGGCGCGGCATGCCCGTGACCACGCCGTCGGCAACCTCGACGATCGTGTCCGATGACGGGACGGCGACCCCGATCGCCCGGTCGGTGCCGAGCGCGCTGACGCAGTCAGCGATGATCCGCTGTTCCAGCAGCGGCCTGGCCGCGTCGTGGAACAGCACGTTGCACTCGCCCGCGCCGAGCGCCGCGATCGCGCAGCGGGTGGAGTCCGTCCGCGCCGCGCCGCCCTCGATCACCGCGGTCACCTTGGGGTGGCGGTCGGCGGTGAACTGCTGCCTGGCCGGGCCCGCCAGGCCGGCCGGCATCACGATCATGATCGCGTCCACGCCCGGGGCCTGCTCGAAGGCCGCCACCGAGTGCTCGACCAGGGTTCGGCCCGCCAGGACCTGCATCTGCTTGGGCCTGTCGCCGCCGAACCGCTGCCCGGTCCCGCCGGCCAGCACGACCGCCACCGTCCGCATGAGGGGACTGTACCTGCCCGACCCTTTGCCCCGGCCCGAGCCATTGCCAGGGGCCGTTACGCGACGCCCCGTGGTGGCCCTGCGCGGCACGCCGCTCGCGCGCAGGTCTGCCTTCCGCTTCCGATGGGTAGAGATTAGTACCGTAGGTCACTGGGCGGACTCGTGCAGTGCTGGGAGCCGGATGAGTGCAGTAGGGCCGGGTGAGCGGCCCGCGGGTGGGCCAGCGTGAGCGTGCCGGAAACGCTCGACGACCTGCCACGCCGGCTGGCCGGCTGGGCGGTCAACCGGTCCCTTGCCCCGGTCTCGGTGACCGGCATCTCGGTCGCGCTCGCGGTCTGCGCGGCGGGCTGGTTCAGCGCCGGGACCAGGACGGACAACGTCAACGGGGCGCTGGCGCTGTGCGCCAGCTACCTGATGGCGTGCGCTGCCCGGCAGCTCGCGGGCCCGGGCCGTGGTCCGGCTGCCCGGCCCGCCGACGCCGACGCGAAACGGGTGGCGGAGTGGTGCGGCGCGGTGTCCGAGTTCGCCGTCTACGCCGGGCTGGCCGTGGGCGGATACGAGCAGCACTGGGGTGATACCTGGCAGCTCGCGGTCGCGCTGATGATCGTGCAGGCGGTGCGCAAGGTAGCGATGGCGTGCAGCGGGTCGGCCGCCGAAACGCACGGTGACGCCAATCCGGCGATCCACGCTATCCGGAGCTTCCTGAGCTGCCCGCCCGGCGGGCGGATCGCGCTGATCACGCTCGTCGCGCCGATCTGGGGTGCTCGCGCCACGCTGCTGGTCCTGCTGGAGTGGGGAATCATCGCCACCGGTTACGCGCTCACCGGCCGCGGGCCGTACCGGGTGCCCGCGGTCGAGCCGCCGGACGTCGCCGAAGGGGTGGCCCTGGCCGCCGCGCCGATCCCGATCGACGGCGCGCCGGTGGAGCCCACGGTTCCGGTCGAGTCAGCGGCCGAGGCCGAGTCGGCGGCCTGGGTGGAATCGGCGGCCTGGGTCGAATCGCCCGGCCCGGACGGGCCGCCGGTGCCGGCCGAGGAGCAGCCGATGACGCTATTCGCCTCGGCCGGCCCGGACCAGATGGAACTGCCGCTGACCCTGGCCGAGCCGCCCGAACCGAGCACAGCGCTCGACCTGCTGATCCCCGCGCACTCCGCCGACCCGGCTCCGCGCAGGAGGGCCCAGGTGGAGGCCGTAGCCGATCCGCAGGCTCTCGCGACGATGGCGGCCTGCCGGGATGACGGCGCGGTGGCGGTCTGGCTCGGCCGGGTCGTCAGGGGAGAGTTCGTGCCGCTGCCGCCAGCGGTCGCGGGGCTGGGCGCCACGTCGTTGCTCGCCTGGCTCGGCATGCGGGAACTTCCCGGGGTGCTGCTGTTCACGCCCTTGGTCGTGATGCTGCTGGCGGCGTTCGGGTCCCGGCACCCGCACGACGGCCGGCTGGACTGGCTGACGCCAGCCGTGCTGCTGGCCGGCCAGTTGCTCTACTTCGCCGCGCTGGGCTTCGCGTTCCGGGTCCCGCCGCCGGTGACGTTCACCGTCTGCGCCCTGACCGCGCTGCATTACCTCGACCTCGCCACCCGCACCCGGCAGGACGCCGGGCAGATCCCGGACACCAAGCTGGGCTGGGAGGGCCGGATGTTCATCGCCGGCATCGGCGCGGTCGTCGGGTTCGCTACGATCGCCTTCCTGGCGCTGGCCGCATATCTTGTGCTGCTTGTCGGCGCTGGTGTGCTGGCGAGCCGCCTCGCGGCCCGGGAAGGGGAGTACCGGTGATCGGCATGGTTCTCGCGGCCGGGGCGAGCAGGCGGCTTCGCCCGGACACCGACGAGCTGCCCAAGGCGCTGCTGCCCGTGGCCGGGGAGACCACGATCCTGGATATCGCGCTGCGCAACCTGGCCGCCGTGGGCATCCAGGAGATCGTGATCATCGTCGGGCACGCCGCGCACGCGGTCGCGGACCGGGCCGCCGATCTCGAGGCGGCGCACGGGGTCACGCTGGAACTCGTGCACAACGGCAGAGCGCTCGAGTGGAACAACGCCTACTCGCTCTGGCTGGCCCGTGAGTACTTCAGCCGCGGGGCCATGCTGGTAAACGGCGACACCGTGCACCCGGTGAGTGTCGAGAAGACGCTGCTGGCGGCCAGGGGATCCGCCGCCGCGGGCCGGGCCCGGGTGATCCTTGCCGTGGACAACGTCAAGCCGCTCGCCGACGAGGAAATGAAGGTGGTCCTCGACGCCAGGGGACTGCTGAGCAGGATCTCTAAGCAGCTCGACCCGGCAAAGGCGTACGGGGAGTACATCGGCGCGACGCTCATCGAGCCCTCGGCCGCGGTGCCGCTCGCCGATGCGCTCGAGACGACCTGGCGCCGGGATCCCGGGCTCTACTACGAGGACGGCTACCAGGAACTGGCCGACCGGGGCGGGGAGATCGCCGCGGTGCCGATCGGCGTCGTGGACTGGGTGGAAGTCGACAACCACGAGGACTTGCGCCGGGCGCGCGAGATCGCCTATCACTGTTAGCCGCTCGTCACTGCTAATCTCGCGGGCATGCCGCTCCTGGCCCGCATGCTGGCCGCGCCGATGGTCATCGACGTGCGCCCCGGCGCGATCTGCGCGCTCGGGGACCTGCTGGCCGACCGGCGCATCGCCACCTCGGGCCGGGTCGCGGTCGCGGTCGGCCCCGGCCAGGGCGACAGCATCGCGGCGGAGCTCAAGATCGGCGAGGCGGAGATCTTCCGGGTCCCGGACGGCAGCCAGGGCGCCGCCGTGTCGCTGGGCAAGCGGCTCCGCGCTGGCGAGTATGAGGCGGTGGCCGGCATCGGCGGCGGCAAGACCATCGACGTCACCAAGTTCGCGGCGCACATGGCGGGCATCCCGATGGTGGCCGTGGCGACCAGCCTCGCCCACGACGGCATCGCCTCGCCGGTCAGCTCGCTGGAACACGAGTCGGGCAAGGGGTCGTACGGCGTGGTGATGCCGGTCGCCGTGGTGGTGGACGTGGACCGGGTGCGGGCGGCACCCGACCCGCTGGCCACGTCGGGGATCGGGGACGTGGTGGCCAAGCTGTCCGCGCTGGCCGACTGGGAGCTGGCGGCGGCCGACACCGGTGAGCCGGTGGACGGGCTCGCGGTGGCCATGGCCAGGACGGCCGCCGAGGCGGTGCTGCACCAGCCGGGCCCGGCCCGGTCCGACGAGTTCCTCCGGGTGCTCGCCGAGGCGCTGATCATGTGCGGGATGGCGATGGCGGTCGCTGGCTCGAGCCGGCCGTGCAGCGGCGGGGACCATGAGATCATGCACGCGATCGACCAGCTCTATCCGGGCACGGCGAGCCACGGCGAGCTGGCCGGCCTGGGCGCGCTGTTCTGCGCGTACCTGCGCGACGACCCCGTCCAGGCGGAGCTGATCTCGGCATGCCTGGCGCGGCACGGGCTGCCGAGGGCCCCCGGCGACGTCGGCATGTCGCCGGCCGAATTCGCCCGGGCGGTAGCGTTCGCGCCGGAAACCCGGCCCGGACGGTACACGATCCTGGAACGCCTCAGCATGTCGGAGGCGGAGACAGCGAAGCGAGTTGAGGAGTATGTCCGGGCCTACGCTGGCTGAGCTGCGCGCCGAGGGCCAGCCGCCGTCCGTGATCGACCGGCTGAACGACGAGCACTGGGCCGGCCGGCTGTACATGCGCAGGTTCTCGCCGTGGGCGACCTGGGTGTTCGCCAGGCTCGGCTGGTCGCCGAACGCGGTCACGGTGGCGTTCATCGTCTGCGGCGTGGCCGCCGGGGTGGTGGTGGCGCTCGGCGGGCTTCCCGCGGCGATTGGCGCCGCGATCCTGATCCAGGCCTACCTGCTGTTCGACTGCTCGGACGGCGAGCTGGCCAGGTGGAGCAAGCGGACCTCGGCCTCCGGCGTCTACCTGGACCTGATCGGTCACTACCTGGGCGAGTCGGCGCTGCTCGTCGGGCTCGGCGTCCGGGCGCAGGGCCACCTCACGCTGTCCGGCGGCTACGTGAGCGCCGGGCTGGCGGCCGCCCTGCTCTCGGCGATCGTCAAGGCGGAAACCGACAACGTGATCGTGGCCCGGGCCAAGGCCGGGCTGCCGGCCACGCATGAGGATGCCGCGCTCGCGCCGCGCTCGTCCGGCCTGGCGCTGGCCCGCCGAATGGCTAGCATTCTCCGGGTGCACCGGATCACCCAGGCGGTCGAGCTCTCGCTGCTGATCCTGGCCGCCGCGATCGTGGACACGATACGCGGCGGCCTGGTGGCGACCCGGGTGCTCGTCGTGGCGTGCCTGGTGGTCTCGGCCGTGATGGTCCTCGCGCACCTCGCCGCGATCCTCGCGTCCAGGCGGCTGCGGTGAAGCTGTCCTGCGTGATCCTGACGATGGGCAACCGGCCGGCCGAGCTCGACCGGGCCGTGGCGAGCGCCGTCGCGCTGGGACGCGGCGCGCCGGACGCGGCGGTGCAGGTGGTGGTCGTCGGCAACGGCGCCGACGTGCCGCCGATGCCGCCGGGCGTGACCACCGTGCGGCTGCCGGAGAACGTCGGCGTCGCCGCGGGGCGCAACGCCGGCGTGGCCGCGTGCACCGGCGACGTGGTGCTGTTCCTCGACGATGACGGCTGGTACCCGGATGCCGGCCTCGGCGAGCACGTGGCCGCCAGGTTCGCTGCCGATCCGCGGCTTGCCGTGCTCTCGTTCCGGGTCGTTGATCCTGAGGGCGGCCCCGGCGCGCGATGGTACGTGCCGCGGCTGCGTGCCGGTGACCCGGAGCGGTCTTCCGTGGTCACCACGTTCGCCGGCGGGGCGTGCGCGATCCGGCGCTCGGCGTTCGAAGAGGCCGGCGGGCTGCCAGCCCAGTTCTTCTACGGCCACGAGGAGACGGACCTGGCCTGGCGGCTGCTCGACCTCGGCTACCACCTTGAATACGACGCCGGGGCCCGGATGTGCCACCCGGCCGTGCCGAACGCGCGGCACCCGGCCTGGTACCGGCTGGACGGGCGGAACCGGGTGCTGGTCGCGCGCCGGAACCTGCCGTGGCCGCTCGCGTGGGCGTATCTCCTAGACTGGGTGGTGTTGACCCTCCTCAGGGAGCGGTCGCCGGGCGCCGTGCGCGCCTGGCTTGCCGGGTTCACCGAAGGCTGGCGGCTCGATCCGGCGGGCCGGCATCCGATATCGCTGGGGACGGCGTGGCGGATGACCCGGGCCGGCCGCCCTCCGGTGATCTGAGAGCAGGCATAACAGTCTTCTGGGCGTTCGTCCAGCGCGCGCTAAGCTTGCGGGGTTGGAGGACTCGCCACGCCTATGCTCTCGCTGAAGGAACCGCTGCCGCAGGCCAGGACGCAGGATTTCCTGGCCAGGTGGATGCGGCCTGTCAGCGTTCCGCGGTACTGGACGGCCACGGCGTTCGTGGTCTGTGCGGGGTTCGCTGGCGGTGTGGCACTTTTCAGCACCAACGACCTGCACCGGCTTTGGGGGCTGATCGCGAGCGGTGCTTATGTTGCGGCCGCTCTCGCGGTGCTGGCCTGGCGGTCTCGGGGGATCGACCTGGCGCTGCTGCTGAGCGTCGGCGGCGCGCTGATCACGCCGCTGTTCTGGAACGCGGCCACGGGCCAGCACCAGCCGGAGGTCTCGGTGATCGCCCGGTCGGCCAAGCAGCTGGTGCATCATCATTCGCCGTACCAGACCGCGGCGGCGCTGGCCGCAGCGCATGACCCGAATGCCTACAATCCGTACTTGCCGGTAATGTCGATCTTTGGTATCCCGCGGGCGTTGTTCGGCTCGCACGTGATCACCGATCCTCGGGTCTGGTTCGGGCTGGCATTCCTGAGCATCTTCTGGCTCGCGCTGCGGGCCGCGGGGGCGAAGAACTGCGTCCGCTGGACGGTGTTCATCGCGGCGTCGCCTGTGATCGCGTTCGAGCTCGCCGTCGGCGGCGACGACATCCCGATCGTGGCCCTGATGTGCCTGGGGTTCGCGCTGCTGTGGCGGCGCCCCAGGTTCGCGCTGGCCGGGATCGCGCTCGGCCTGGCGTCGGCGGCGAAGTCCACGGCCTGGCCTGCTGTGGCCGTCGCGGCCGTGCTGATCGGGACGCGTGACGGCAAGAAGCCGCTGCTCACGTTCCTGGGCTGGACTGTGGCCTCGTGCCTGGCGATCGTCGGGCCGGTCGCGGTGATCTGGCCCGGTCCGCTGGCCGCTAACACGATCGAGTTCCCGCTCGGCCTGGCCGGCGTCAAATCGGCCGCCGCCAGCCCGCTGCCCGGGCACGTGCTCGCCGATACCGGCCATCTCGGGCACATGATCGCCATTGGCTTGCTCGTGCTGGCCGGAGGCGTGATCGCGGCCTCGCTGGTGGTCCGGCCGCCGAAGACGGTCCCGGCCGCCGTCTGGCGGCTCGCCATCGGCCTGACGCTGATGTTCCTGCTGGCGCCCGCCACGCGGTTCGGCTACTTCATCTACCCCGCGACGCTGCTGCTGTGGCTGGAGATATCGCGGCTCCGGGTGCCGCAGCCAGCGGCCGGGCCTACGCCGGCGGGCGGTGATCCGCCGGAGCGGGTGTCCCCGGCGGTCAGCCCGGCTTAGCCGCCGGCGGCTTGTCGCCGGCTAGGTCGGCGAAATCCGCCGCCCATTCCGCGTACCAGGCGGCGAACCAGGGCTGGGCGGCGGTCAGTGGGACAATGTGCGTCACGGTCTGCGCGTAGTACGCGCGCTGTCGCTCGGGCGTCAGGTTGCGCAGGGTCTGCACGTTGCTCATCCGGTCCGCGAGCTTGACCAGGACCGCGTCCGGCGGCGCGTGGCGGAGCCGGCGCAGATACGCCTCGCGGACGGCCGAGGAGTCCTCGCCGGGGCGTTGCTCCGGGATCGTCACCCAGCCGACGAGTTCGGCCACGCGGGGCCCGAACGCGGCGCGGACGTCGGCCAGCGTGCACGGCGTGTCCTCCACGACATCGTGCAGCACCGCGGCGGCGAGCACCTCCGGGTCCCGCACCCCGGCACCCTCGACCAGGATCTGGACCGCCTCGAGCAGGTGCTCAAGGTAGGGCACGCCGGTCTTGCGGCGCTGATCGCCGTGGTGCTCGGTGGCAAACCGCACCGCCCTGGCGATCTCGGAAACCGTCTCGTCCGGCAGCACGGCGGCGAGCCTGGGCGCGGCGTCCGGCCACGTGTGCCAGTCGGTAAATGTCCGCATCTCCATCACTTGTGCCGCGCGTCAATCGCGCTTCGCCGTTGCTACGGCACGGGCACGGCCGTGGTCACGGGCTGTCCGGGCCGACAAACGCGTTCTGGTCGCTGCAGATCTCGACGTTCCCCTTGATCGCTCCATCGGCCGCGCCCAGGGCGGTGACCGACGGTGTGGACTTGGGAGAAGCGCCGGAGGACGACGAGGGCAGGGGATTCAGTGCGGAGAAGTCGGAGCCGACGATCAGCTCGACGGTCCCCGCGGTCAGCGACGAGTCCTGCACCACCTGGACGTCGGGCACCACGGACTTCAGCGTGTCGACCGCCGGCATGTCAGAGGAGCCCGCGTACTCGATCACGTTGCTGGTGTAGTTGAAGTTGCTGGCGTCTCCGGTGCCCACCACGTTGAAGCCCTCGTTGGTCAGGTCGCCGCCGACCTGGGCAGCCATCCCGTCGATCCCCGATCCGTTCAGGACCTGGACGTTGACCTTCGACGGGGAGACGGTGTCGAGGGTCGGGGTGGACGCCTTCTTCGACGAGCTCTTCTTGGTCTTCGACTTGCTGTTCGAGGAGGACGTCACCGTGTCGTGCTGGATGGCGGCGAACAGCTCGTTGGCCTGCGGCTGCTCGAACTCCACGTCGTTGTCGTTCGCCGGGTAGGGGATGTTGGGCGCGGTGACGAACTGGACCTCACTCGAGCTGATGCCCTTCATGGCTTCGGCGATCGACAGCATGGTGTTCTGGTCCAGTCCGGTGTCCGTGGTCATCGCGTCCGACGCGTCGCGGACCACGGCAAGTACCTTGCTCGGGCTGTGCAGCAGGCCGCTGTGCTCTATGCCGTGGACCAGCGCGACCATGAGGTACTGGTCCCGCTCGATTCGTTCCAGGTCGGAGCCTGTGCCGATGTCCTCCCGGGTGCGCCAGAAGGCCAGCGCCTGCGGCCCGTAGATATGGTGGCGCCCAGCCGGGAGGTCAAGCCCGGACAACGGGTCGTCGACCGCGAACGGCAGGCATACCTCGACGCCGCCGAGGTCGTCGATGATCTTTTCGAAGCCGGTGAAGTCGAGTTCGACGAAGTGGTCGACGTGGATGCCGGTGACGGTCTCGAACGTCTTCCAGGTGCAGACCGGGCCGCCGAAGTCCAGGGCGGCGTTGATCAGCTCGACCTGTCCGGGCTCGGCCTGCTGTCCCGTTGTGCCGTCGACGGCAGGGCATTGCAGGACCGGGACCATGGTCTCGCGCGGGATGCTGACCACCGTGATCTCGTGGTGCTGGGGCGAGATGTGCAGCAGCATCAGGGTGTCCGAGCGGCCGCCCGGCGTCTGGGCCGCGGTCCCGCCGATGCCGTTCTGGTTGAGCCGGGTGTCCGAGCCGATCAGCAAGATGTTCTCGGCGCTGTTCAGCTTCGGCGGCTGGTTGCCGACCAGCCCGGCCACGTCGATCCGCTGGATGCTGTCCCAGATGCTGCGGTACTTGGCGTAGGCCACCAGGGTTCCGGCCACGAGAACGCCGACGACGACGATCGACGTCCAGGCGGCGATCCGCTGCCCCAGCGAATGCCGAATGCGGCGGCCCTTGGGCCGCTGCCCGCGGCGCCTGCCCCGCGGCTTCCCCCAGCCGATTTCATCATCCACGTCGTGGCGACGGCTCATTGTTCCTCCGGGCGAGACCCCGCGGCGGTCATCGCCGGGAAGCCTGGCCGTTAGGTTCCGCCCATCTTACGTGCTAGTAATGGGCGTATTCGTATGGAGTTAGCAAAGCCGCTGGTAATGCGGCCTGCTGGGCCGGTCGCGCCGGCGGCGCGCAGCAACTTGGGCGCAGCCGCACACCTTCCCGCCAGGTTGTCCCTCTACAGTGGGATTCGTGCGCTCTGGCGACCGCCCGGCCGGCAACGCCGCCGCGACTGACCAGTCGTCGGCGGCCACGGAAGTCACCGGCAACCCCGAGGATATCGGCGCCGACGGGTTGGCGGCGACCGTTCAGCCGACTGCCCAGGCGAGCGAGGCCGGGGAGCCCGCGGCGGGCCCCGACCGCGACGAGCCGGCGGCCGAGGACCGGCCCGGGCTCAGCGAGGACCGGGACAGCCCCTGGGCGCCCGGCGGGGGCGGGTCGCGCTCTCCCGGCCTCTCGGATCTGCCGGACCCTCCCGATTCCCCTCTGCCGAACCCTCCCGATTCCCCGTGGTCGTCCGACCCCGCTGGCCCGTCGGACGCGCCGGGCCCGCCCGGTGCCCCGGGTTCGCTGGGCCCGCCCGGTGCCCCGGGGTCCCTGGCCTCAGCTGATTCCCCGGGCTCCGCTGGCCCCTCGGATCTGCCGGGGTCCCTCGGGGGGTCCGAGGAGGCCGGCCAGGACCGGCGGGATCAGGCACGCGGCGGCCCAGGGCCCGAGGCCGCACCCGCGGGGTCGCGGCCGACAGCGTCCCGGGCCGGAGCCGCTCGGCTCGGGGCCCGTACCGGGTTCCCCGCGCCGGGGCAGCGGAGCGGCCAGCGCCCCGAACGCCGGCCCAGATACCCGGACGCCGCCGGAGCAGGGTTCGCCAGGATCACCGTGCTGCCGGCGATCCTCATCGTGGCCTGGCTGCTGGTCGGCCTGCCGCTGCTGCTCGCCGGGGTGTTCCTGCCGGCCCCGATGCTGCTGCTTTCGGTGCCGCTGGCCGTTCTGCTGGCCGGGGGCCTGAACCGCATGCCCGCCCGCTGGCCGCGCGCGCTGCCCGGCGCGGTCCGGGCGCCGGGAACCCAGCCGCGCCGGGAATCAAGCTGGCCGGCCTGGTGCGGGCTCGTGGGCACGATCGTGGTGGCGGCCGGCTTCGCCTTCTGGCAGTTCCGGTTCAACTCCGAGACCGTGATCGTGCTCCGCGACCCAGGGGCCTACCTGCAGACGGGCTACTGGATAGCCCAGCACGGCTCGCTGCCGATCCCGCAGTCGCTGGCGGCCTTCGGCGGCGCGCATCCCGGGCTCGCGTTTTCCAGCACCGGATTCGCCGCCAGCGGCACCTCCGTCGTGCCCCGGCTCATGTCCGGGCTGCCGTTACTCCTCGCCGGCGCGTTCTGGGTACACGGGACCCCGGCGGCCGCGGCCATGGGGCCGATACTCGGCGGCCTCGCGGTGCTGGCCTTCGGCGGCCTGGTTGGCCGGCTGACCGGCCCGCAGTGGGCCCCGGCCGGGGCGCTGGTGCTGGCGTGCACGCTTCCCGAGCAGTACACGAGCCGGGCGTCGTTCGGCGAAACCGCCGTCCAGGTGCTGCTGTTCGGTGGGCTGAGCCTGGTCGTGGACGCCCTGGTTCTCGGGCGCAGGCGCGTCGAGCCCGCGCCGTCCGCTTCGGCGGGGGGACCGGTGGCTCCCGGACCGTACCCGGCGGCACGAGCGCGGTACCCGGCAGCAAAGCGGCTCGGGGTGCTCTCGGCGGGCCGCGGCCGCGGGCCGGCCTGGGCGCTGATGGGGCTCGGCGGGCTGGCGCTCGGGATGACCTCCGTGGTGGGATTTGACGGGCTCCTCTATATCCTCCCGGCGATTCCGTTCGTGGGCATCCTGGTCGTTCGCCGGAGCAGGAAAGCCGCCCCGCTCTGCATAGGCCTGGCGATCGGCGCGGCGTACGGGCTCGCCGACGGCTACCTGCTGGCGCGGCCGTTCGTGGACTCGCTGCAGCCGATGCCCGAACTGATCGGCCTGATCGCCGCGTGGCTGCTCGCGATGACCGTGGCCGGGGTCGAGCTGCTGCGCCTGCCGGGATTCCGCGACGGCCTGCGGCCGGTGCTGGCCAGGCGCCCGGCGCGCTGGCTGCCCGATCTCTGCGGCGTCCTGGCCGTGGCCGCGATCGTTGGTCTCGCGATCCGGCCGTATGTGCAGACCGTGCGCGGACCGGCCACCGGGGCGACCGCCAGCCTTGTCGCCAGCCTGCAGCGCCTCGAGCACCTGCCGGTCGACCCGGGGCGGCTCTATGCCGAGGACACCCTGTACTGGGTCATCTGGTATGTCGGGGTGCCCGCGGTGCTGCTCGGCGGGTTCGGGCTCGCGCTGCTGCTGCGGCGCTGCCTCCGCGCGCTGTTCGCGTGGCGTGACCCCTCCGGCGCGGCCCGCGTCTGGGGACTGCCGCTCGCGGTCATCTGCTGTGGCTCGGCGGCCGTCCTCTGGCAGCCGGAAACCGCCCCAGACCAGCCGTGGGCCAGCCGCCGCCTGGTCCCCCTGGTGATCCCGGGACTGATCCTCTGCGCGATCTGGGCGTCGGCGTGGCTGCGCGGGCGCGCGCGATCGCGCGGCGCGAGCACGACGGCCGCATCGATCGTGGCCGCTTTCTGTGTCGCGGCGCTGCTCGTGCCCACCGTGGCAACCACGTTCGGCCTTGGCCTGACGCACTCGGGCAGAGGCGGCGCGCTGCGGCTCACCGCCGATGGCCTGGCGCTGAAGCGGACCAGCCCGGGCGAAGACGGCGCCGTCACCAGGCTGTGCTCGTCGCTCGGGCCTTCCGCGTCGGTCGTGATCGTCGCCTTGCCGGTGGCCCAGCAGTTCACCCAGGTGATCAGGGGCATGTGCGGCGTCCCGGCTGCCTCGATGGCCGGGCAGCCAACCGCCGCCGTGCAGACCGTGCTGGCCAGCATCGAGCACGCGGGCCGGCGGCCGGTGCTGCTCGGTGCGCGGCCATCGCAGCTGTACCCCTACGGCGGCGGCAGCCCGCTCCGGGTGCTCGACCTGTCCACCTCGCAGGACCCGCACACGCTGACCCAGCCGCCGACCACGCTCTCGCCCGCCGACTACGTCATCTGGATGTCAGCCATCGGCCCGCTTGGCACTCGCGCCTGAACGAGTGCGGCCGCCGGGCCTGGCGAATTTGCCTGCCGGCCGGCGAGGCCCTAAAGTAAAAGGACCTCGACGCGGGGTGGAGCAGTTCGGTAGCTCGCTGGGCTCATAACCCAGAGGTCGCGGGTTCAAATCCCGCCCCCGCTACTAAGTGAGTGCAGGCCAGGGCCTGATCGCCGGAAGCGGCGGTCGGGCCTTTTGGCTGGATGGCAGCGCCATGGCAGCAGGACTTGGGTGCACCGGGCTGTCACTTGACAGCTGTCACTTGATAGTCACGGTTTCGATCGTGCATCGTGCCGCGCCAGCGCGGGCGATGCGGTGGTCGGTGGTGACGAGCGGGACGTCGAGGGCTTCGCTGAGTGCCACGTACTGGGCATCGTAGACCGACAGGTTCGCCGAGAGCGCCCACACGCGCTCCCACAGCCGCAGCGTGTGGTGCCGCTCGACGGGAAGGAGGCGGAATGTCGCCATTGCCTTCTCGGTCTGTCGCTTGCCGAGTTTGGGCTCACCTCCTCGCGTCCCGCGCGAGAGTCCAGCCAGGGCCGACATCACCTCGTAATCCAGCAGTTCCGGGGCACACAACGCGTCCTCTCGCCGGACGCGCTCACGGACCTGATGCCCGGTGGGGCCGTCATCGGTGAGGTAGAAGATGATGGCGGAGGAGTCGGCGACGATCACCGGCCGCGTCGCGCCTCGTCGATGGCGCCGAGTACGTCGTCGGTGCTGAGTGACGCGCTGGCCTCGGCCTCGGCCCGGCTGGTGACCTCAGCGAGGGTCGGGCGGGCGGCCTCGCGGGCGATGAGATCCAACAGGTACGCCTGCAGGCTCTTGCCCGCTTGCGCAGCTCGGGCCTTCAGCGTGATCAGGGTGCTGTCGGGCACTCGCCGGATAGTCACGTCAGTCATGCCATCATTATATCGTCAATGCTGACGAAGTGCTGCTTACGATTGCCGTGAGACAGCCGTGACACCAGCATCCTTTCTGAGACCAGATCGGGGAAGATCGCGCAGTCAGAATGGCAGCGAGCTTGTCCGGATATGGTCGCGGGTTCCCTTCCAGTCGATCTCGGGCGGCTGCGGGCGTCGGCGGTTGCGGACGCTAGCCGCCGATTACCTTGCGGTACACCCGGGGGCCGTCGTAGTCGTTGACGGCGTAGTGCCAGGTGGCCTGGTTGTCCCAGAGGACGAAGTCGCCTGGTTTCCAGCCGAAGCCGACGGTGTAGTTCGGGGAGGAGGCGTGGTTGAGCAGGAAGGGCAGCAGCGCCTTGCTCTCGGCATCGGTGACGCCGGTGAGCCGCAGGGCGGATGTGCTGATGAAGACCCCCTTGCGGCCCGTGTGGCGGTGGGTCCGTACCACCGGGTGCTCGACTGTCTCGGTGACCGGCGGCCTGTTGTAGGTTCCGTCGCCCGGGTCGGCGCCGTAGACGCCGTTGACGGACTCCAGCAGCTGCTTGACCGGCTCGGACAGGCCGTCGTAGGCCGCCTGCAGGTCGGCCCACAACGTGTGGCCGCCGACATCGGGCACGACCTGGTAGGTGAGCGACTCGATGTTGAACGGCGGGTTGCGCCACGTGCCCCCGACGTGCCAGTGCGATGCGGAGCCGGCCTTCTCCAGGTTGAAGGTGTAGACGAGGCGGCTGTCCTCGTGCCGGTGTACCCACTTGGGGTGGTCGAAGGGCTCGTCGAAGATGCGCACCGCTTCCACGTGCTGGAGCGGCGACAGGTTCTGGCCCCGGAAGACCAGGACCTTGTAGGTCCAGAACGCCTCCCGCAGGGCCTCTGCGGTGACCTCGTCGACGGGCTGGGTCAGGTCCACGCCCTCGATCTCGGCGCCGATCAGGGGGCTGGCCGGATGGGCTTCGAAGCGGCTGGTCAGGGTCTCGGTCACGTTGCTTCCTCCTCGAGGGTGACCACCGTGCCACCTAAATCCTATTTATCCTATCGATTTTATTCAACAGCCTCGTGCTCCAGGACGGGCCAGCGGTTCGGGTGGCCAGAAGCCCAGCGCACGATGTGCCGGCGGGCACCGCGGCACCGGCTAGCGCTCCGACGCTGCCGGTGCCCCGATCGCGACGGCCACCAGTGCGTCGGACACGGCGGGTGAGTCCGCGACGTCCTCCCCGGCGGTCGCCTCGATGTGCTTGCTGCCGACACGGACCGCCCACAGGTAGATGCCGACCGACACCATCGCGACGATGATCGAGTCCCAGGGCTGCCCGATCCAGCCCTGGCCGCCGAAGCTGCCGATCCCGGAGAACAGGACGAGCAGCAGAAGATAGGCGACGAGCCAGGCACCCGCCTTGATGTCGTCGGTGAGCGGCCGGTCGTTGGTGCGGAGGAAGAAGAACAGCACCACGCCGATCAGGGTGACAGGGAACGCGACCCGCAGGTTGCTCCAGCCGGACCAGTAGGCGATCTCGGTGGACAAGATGAAGCTGACCGGCGCGATCCACCTGATGCCGGGGATCCATCCTGACAGGCGGGTCGGCGCGGCGCTGCGGAAGGTGCCGGCGGCGATCGCGGAGACGGCGTAGGACAGCACGAACACGTCGCCGAGGATCGAGACGAGGGTGATCCAGCTGTGCAGGGGGATGAGGACCACGAGGCCGACGATGAAGTTGAGCAGCAGCGCGCGGCGCGGCACGCCGGACTTGCCAGGGACGGACAGGAAGTACTTCGGCAGCAGCCGGTTCTTCGACAGGGCGTAGGTCTGCCTGGCGGCCTCGGCGGTGCCGACGAACTCCGAGCCGGACGGGGAGATCACCGCGTCGACGTACAGCAGGCTGGACAGCCAGCCGAGGTTCACCGCAAGGGCGAGCTGGCCGAACGGCGAGGTGAAGTCGATGCCCTTCCAGCCGTGGACCAGCAGGCTGTGCGGGATGGCCACCAGGAAGGCGAGCTGGAGCAGGATGTAGAGCACTGCCGAGGCGCCGATCGCGACGAGGATCGCGCGCGGGATGTCTCGGCGCGGGTTGCGTGCCTCGCCGGACAGGTCGACCGGCGGCTGGAAGCCGTTGAGAGCGTAGATCAGCCCGCCGGACGCGATCGCCGACAGGATCGCGGCACCGCCGTAGGGTGCGAAGCCGCCCGCGCTGGTGAGGTTGCTGCCGTGGAAGCCGGAGGCGAACAAGGCGATCACCGTGATGGCCGGGACGATGAACTTCACCCAGGTGACCACCAGGTTGAGCCTGGCGAACAGCCGGATGCCAAACCAGTTGAGCACGACGAGCACTGCCTCGAGGCCGGCCGCGACGCCGACGCCGGCCGCCGACAGCGAGCTGCCGTGGTACAGCCAGGGCCAGTAGTGGCTCAGATACTGGGTGACTGCCAGCACCTCGGTGTCGGTGAGCAGGCCGAGGACGATGGTCCAGCCGAACGTGGTGCCCACGATCCGGCCGTTGGCGTACAAGGGCCAGCGGACGCTGCCGCCGACCTCGGGCCGGGACGCGCCGAGCTCGACCAGGACCAGGCTGACCAGGGCGACGGCCACGCCGGCGATTAACCAGGAGATGAGCGCGGCGGGGCCAGCCAGCTGCGCGCCGTAGAAGGCGCCGAACAGCCAGCCCGAGCCGATGATGCCGCCGAAGGAGGTCGCGGTGAGCGACCAGAACCCGAGCGAGTGGTGGAAGTGCTGCTCCTGAACGATGAGCTCGGAGACGCTAGCAGGCACTGGCGGTATCTCAGTCGCTGCTTGTGACATGGAGGCTCCACGGAGGGGGTAACGGGGGACCGGGGTGGCGTTACGCCTCCAGGCAAACACGTTCCGTTCATATAGTCAATAAAAACAGTCGGAAATATATGAATTACGTGATGGCCACCTTGCGGCAGCGTGAGAGCGGGCGGTTCGTGCCGGAGATCAGGGATCGGTCAGCTCTGACCGGACCTCGCGGAGGAGTGCGCCGACCGCGTCGGCCAGGATCCGCGGGAGCGTCCTGGCGGCCACGTGATCCATCCGCCAGGCTGGCATCATCCGCCGGCTCCGCGGGCCGGCTGGTAATCAGGCTGGGACCCGGACCAGCTGGAACCGAGTGCGGCGCCGGATTGTGAACCCGAGCGACTCATACAGCCGGATCGCGTTCGTGTTGCTCGCGGCCGCGTGCAGGAAGGGGACGCTGCCCTGCTCGCGGATGTCGGCGGCGATGGCCTTGACCAGCACGGTGGCCAGGCCCCGGCCGCGGTAAGCGGGATCGGTGCACACCGCGGAGATCTCGACCCAGCCCGGCGGATGCAGCCGTTCGCCGGCCATCGCGATGAGCGCGCCGTCCCGGCGCACGCCGAGATAGGTACCCATCTCGATCGTGCGCCGGCGGAATGGTCCGGGCCTGGTTCGCTTGGCCAGGTCGAGCATCTCCGGAACATCGCTGCCCTGCAGGCGTACCGCCTCGGAACTCGCCGCGGCCTGGAGGCCTGCATCGATCATCTGCACACCGTCGCCGCTGTCCACGAGTTCCCATCCCGGCGGCAGCGAGGCCGCCAGCCCGGCCAGCGGGACCAGCCTGCCGGGGCCGACGAGGGTGAGCAGGTCGCCGAACACTTCCTCGTCGGCACCCGGGGCGACGGCGACGAACGGAGACACGTCGGCGGGATAACGTGCCGCCTGACCCTTGACTTCGGCGAAGCGCGCATGCGGCCCGGTCAGCGACGTCCATGCCGCGTGGTCGAGCACGTATGCGTCGCCCGGCCCGAGCAGCGCGTCCCTTGATGCCATCATCGGTATTTTCTGTATAAACGATTTGTTTAGTTGATTTTACTGGCTGCTCGAAGCCCGAAAGACTCGCAGCTGGTGCGTCGGGTGGTAAGGCCGTGCTCAAGGCAAGATAGATTGTTCGACAATGTGGGAGAGATACTGACACCCTTCCTAGGCTGTCACGTGCACTCCTGAGTCTACGATCGAGAATCGCGGCCCTTGACTGTTGAACAATAATGCCGTACGTTGCGCCGGTGCGGGAGGAGCCCTCGGCAGCGGCGGAAGCTTCCGGTGCGGCGTGCCGGGCGGCTGATGCGCTCCGCGAGCGCATCCTGGGAGGCGAGCTACGACCAGGCTCTGCGCTGCGCGAGACTGCGCTCGCTGCCCAGCTGGATGTCTCGCGCAATTCGCTGCGCGAGGGCTTGCGGCTGCTCTCAGCCGACGGGCTGGTCGTGCACGTGCCTAACAAGGGGACGGCCGTCAGCCGGCTCGCCGTGCCGGAAGTACGCGATATCTACCGGGCCCGGCGAGCCCTGGAAGTGCAGGCCGCAACCGAAAGCGCGACCGCCAGCCCTGAACGGTTCAAGGACATGGACGCCGCGGTCGCCGACGAAGAACGAGCCGAACAGGCCCAGGCGTGGCGCGCGGCCCTGACCGCGGGCTTGCGGTTTCATCATGCGCTGGTCGCGGTGCTCGGAAGCAGTCGGCTCGACAGTTTCTTCTGGACCCTTCTTGCCCAGTTGCGCCTGGCCTGGGCGGAAGCCGGCGATGACGACAGCCTGCAGCAATCCTGGGCTGAGCGCGACAGGGAACTGTACGAATTGCTGCGCACGGGGCGCCGCTCGCACGGTGTTGGTGCCCTGCTGGTCTACCTTGCCGACTCCGAACGTCAGGTGCTGGACGTCCTGCGTGCACGGGACAGCCGCCAGTGACGCCCGAAGCGGATTCCCGGCATCTGGAACAGAGCGACATGGAGGACCTACCGTGGTTACAGACCAGCCTGGGCAACCGGACCGCAACTTCCTTTTCCTGCTCGGGAGCGCGCGTGCCGACGGCAACACCGAAACGCTGGCCCAGCATGCCGCGCGGGGCCTGCCGGCCGGTGCCGGGCAGCAATGGCTCCGGCTCAGCGAGTTGCCGCTGCCGGAGTACTCAGACACGCGTCACCAAGCCGGGCGGCGCGAGGCCCGTGAGTGGCCCTCCGGTAATGAGCGGCTGCTTCTGGAAACCACCCTGCACGCCACCGACCTGGTCATCGCCTCGCCGCTGTACTGGTACAGCGTGTCAGCCGGCATCAAGCGTTACCTGGACTACTGGGTCTGGTGGATGTACACGCCCGAGGCGCAGTTCAAGACCAGGATGCGCGGCAAGGTCATGTGGGTGATCACCACGCTCAGCGAGGAGCCGGAACAGGCCAGTCCGCTGGTCGACACGCTCCGCCGCTGCGCCGTTTACCTCGGCATGCGCTGGGGCGGCGTGCTGCTGGGCAACGGCAGCGCGCCAGGCGACGTGCTCACCGACGCCAACGTGCTGGCCAGGGCAGCGACCTTCTTCTCCGCGCCCGCAGGTGACCCGGCAACCGCCGCGCTGCCCGCGCGATCCTGAGCGCCACCGGGCGAGTTCGCCTCGGCGTGTGGCTGACTGGCGCGTCGGCGGCGCCGCCGGCCACCAGCCTTTGGCTGGCGGCGCGCCGGTTTCACATGTGCGAAGCTGTGGATATCGTCGTCTCGGCAGGAGGTCCGTATGACTGACGCCGCGCCGGAGCCTGAGGGTTCCGAGGATGAGATGAAGCGAAAGTTCCGCGAGGCGCTGGAGCGTAAGCGTTCCATGCAGGCGGACGGGAACGCGGCCCCCGGTGGCAAGGACGCCGGAAAGGTCCACGGCGCCCGCGGCTTGGCCCGAAGCCGGCGTTCGTTTCGCCGCAAGACCGGTGGCTGAGCGGCTAACTCAGCGCATCGGCGCTCACGCGTCGAGAAACTCGCGCACGGCGCGCTTGGACCGGAGCACGTACATCGCCACATGCCTTCCGTGCTCCGACAGGATCTTCAGCTCTGTCTCGCGCTCAGAGCGGCGGACTCGCCAGATCCGCCAAGCCAGCCACCATTCATCGCGGAGCCGGCGCAAACGGGACTCGTCACAGCCGTCTGGCAGCTCGAAGTCAACCGGGCGCGTTCGAATCCCGCGCACGAGCGCGCGCCA
>JASHOI010000563.1 GCA_030041195.1 Streptosporangiaceae bacterium
GCCCGCCACAGGATCTCATCGGCCAGCAGGTTCCCCAGCCCGGCGATGATCTTCTGGTCGATCAGCGCGGCCTTGATCGCGCCGCGGTGGCCGTCGAGGATCTGGTCAAGCTGCCGCGGCGTCACGTCGAGCGCGTCCGGCCCGAGCCGGGCGAGCACCCGGTCCACCTCGCCCTCGCCGTGCGCCAGCGTGATGCCCTGCAGCTTGCGCATGTCGCGGTAGCGCAGCTCTCCGCCGCCGGTGACGAAGATCACCCGGTCGTAGCGGTCCAGCGGCGCGCCGCGCTGCAGCCACTCCAGGCTCCCGGTCATGCCGAAATGCACGAGAACGTCCGGCCCGTCGGTGCGGGCGATCAGCCACTTTCCGTAGCGTTCCGGCTGGGCGAAGCAATGGCCGCGCAGGGCATCGTCGAGCTGCCTGGCCGTCACTCCCCGCAGCACGCCAGCGTCGGTGACGTCGACGCGCTCGACGCACTGGCCCGTGGCGTGGCCGGCGAGCACGGCCCGGAATCCGTCCACGTCCGGCAGCTCAGGCATGGTCAGCCCCCGCGGCGCCGCGAAAGGCCGCAGCGTGCACGCAATGGTTGCGCATTCAGGCAGCCTTCCCGCCCGGGCGGCGAGGCATGCTGGCTGGATGCAGCGCTTGGACACCGACGTGCTTGTCGTGGGCAGCGGCCTGACCGGGGCGACGGCGGCGTTGCTGCTGGCCCGGTACGGCATCGGCACGACCATGATCACGAAGAGCCGGTGGGTGGCCGACTCGCCGCGCGCGCACATCACCAACCAGCGGACGATGGAGGTGATGCGCGCGGTCGGGCTCGAGCAGGCGTGCTACGACCAGGCGACCCCGGGCACGCTGATGGCCAACCACGTGATGCTCACCGCGGTGGCCGGCCGGGAGTTCGGCCGCCTGTGGACCTGGGGCAACAACCCGCAGCGGCTCGGCGAGTACGAGAGCGCCAGCCCCGGCCGGGGATGCGACCTGCCGCAGCACCTCTTCGAGCCGATCCTGGTCGGTGAGGCGGCCCGGCTCGGGGTGCGGATACGGCTGGAGACCGAGTTCGAGGGCCTCGAGCAGGACGACGGCGGCGTGACCGTCGCGGTACGCGACCAGGCCGCGGGCACGCCAGCGGAGATCCGGGCCCGCTACGTGATCGGCGCGGACGGCGGCCAGAGCCGGGTGGCCGAGGCGGTCAGCCTGCCGATGACCGGCAGGTCGGGCCTGTCCCACGCGCTGAACGTCCGGTTCCGGGCTGACCTGTCCCGGCACGTCGCGCACCGGCCGGGGTCGCTGTACTGGATCCTGCAGCCGGAGCGGGCCGAGGGCATGGGCAACGCGATGCTGCGGATGGTGCGGCCCTGGGACGACTGGGTGGTCGGCTTCGTCCACCTCGGCGAGAAGGTGATCGACCTCACCGACGAGGAGGTCACGAACGAAATCCGCGAGCTGATACAGGACGACTCGATCCCGGTCTCCCTGGTCGGCGTCTATCCGTGGCGGATCAACCACGTGATCGCGGACCGGTACTCGGCCGGAAGGGTGTTCTGCGCCGGGGACGCCGTGCACCGGCACCCGCCGATGAACGGGCTCGGCGGCAACACGTGCGTCCAGGACTCGTTCAACCTGGCCTGGAAGCTCGCCGCGGTGCTCAGCGGCGAGGCGGGCCCGGGCCTGCTGGAGACCTACTCGGCCGAGCGCCAGCCGATCGGCAAGCGCGTCGTCGACCGGGCCATCGCCAGCTGGCGGCAGAACCCGGAGGTGATCCACGCGCTGGGCATCGACCCGTCGGAGCCGCCCGCCGAGCGGGCCCGCCGGTTCCACCGGCTGTTCGAGGCCACCGAAGAGGGGGAGCAGCGGCGCCAGGCCTTTGCCAAGGCCTGCGCGTCCAAGGCGTACTCGTACCACGCGCACGGCGTCGAGATGAACCAGATCTACCAATCGGCGGCGGTGGTGACCGACGGCGCGCCGGAGTTCGCCTACGCACGCGATCCCGAGCTGTACTACACCGCGACCAGCCATCCGGGCGCGCGGCTGCCGCATTGCTGGGTCGGCCGGGACGGCGCAACGTGCTCCACGCTTGATCTCGTCGGCCAGGAGCGGTTCACGCTGCTGGCCCGGATCCAGGGCGCCGCCTGGGTGCGCGCCGCTCAGGCGGTGAGCCGGGCGCTCGGCATCAGCCTGCCCGCCCTGAGGATCGGGCCGGGCTGCGAGGTCGCCGACCTGTACGGCGACTTTGAACGCTGCTGCGAGATCGGCGAGACCGGATGCCTGCTGGTCCGGCCCGATCAGCACGTCGCGTGGCGCTGCGGGCAGCTTCCGGCAGACCCGGAGCGCAAGCTGCTCGAGGTCATGCGGCAGATCCTGGCCAGGAGCTGAACTCTCACACCCGGACCTGGGCCTGGATCTCGAGCAGGACCGGGACGCGGTCGCGCGGCTTGCGGCCCATGCCGCACTCGGTCGCCACGCCGAACCCCCGCTGATAATGCCGCCGGGCGGTGTCGATCCGCCGCTGCGTTCCCTCGACGCCGTCGGCGTGGTGCACCAGGCCGAGGTAGAGCCGGGTGCGGTCGTTCAGGTGCAGGTCGGCGAGCGGCTCGAAGTACGCGTGGTCGTCGCGCGCGATCGGAACCGGCATCGAGAACCAGTCCAGCGGGCGGACGGCGCGTTCCGTCACCTCGTTGGCCACCGCTACCAGCTTGGACGTGTCCTCGGGCTCCTTCCAGTGGCGGCCCTCGCCATCGCCGGTGTCCGATGGCGCGTCCCCGTAACAGAGGTGATAGCCCAGCGGCACCTGCGCCGGGATCCACCCGGAGAGCTCGCCGAGGCGGGTGACCACCCCGCCGAACCGGTCGTCGAAGTGGGCCGGGATCACCCCCTCGACGATGCCCATCTCGACCGCCACGTCCCACTGCATCGCCAGGTCCTGGTGCGGCACCGCGGCCAGGATCTCGTCCACCTCGGCGCGCAGCCGGCGCGCGTACGCGGGCTCGAACGCCCCCTGGTCACCAGGGGCGATGAACGGCTCGCAGCCCGCGGTCACCGTGGGCAGCGACACCTGGAAGCGGGTGCCGGACCCGATCACTCCCTGGTCGCGGAGCTTGCGGAACAGCGCGTAGCCGTACCGGGCGGCCGCCGCGTAGCCGAGCTCGGGGACGTCGATGTCCTCGCTCGCGGCACCGGGCACGATCGTGAACACCGGCGCCGCGCTGTACCCGGCCGCGCGCTGGTGCGCCTCGAGCTGCGGAACCTGCTGCAGCCTGGGGATCAGGGCCGCGATCCAGCCCCGCCGCTCGTCGGTCTCACCGTCCGGGATCCTGGTGACGGAGTCGCCGGCGATCGCGGCCACCGTGCGGAACACATCATCGGCGCTCGGCAGGTTCAGGGATCCGTTCAGGTGCGCGTCCGCCATGATTAGTCCCCCCTTTTGGTCATCGGTCCGGAACGGGTAGCTCCGTGGTTACCCTGGCGTACCCCCGGACATCGGGGAACGGCGGCTGCACGGCCTGCAGGTCGACCTGGCACGCGTTGAGCAGCATCGCGAGCATCGAGAAGTTCCCCAGGCTGCCGATCAGGTCGACGACCCCCTGCTCGCCGAGCTCACCGAGCGCCTCGGCGAACGTGGCGTCGGAGACGAAGTGGTCGCCGAGGATCTCGGAGCTGAACCGGTAGACGATGTCCTCGTCCTTGCTGGTGAAGTGCGGTTCCCGGTGCTCGGCGAGCGCGGTCAGGCCGTCCGGCGACACGCCGAGCTCGGCCGCCTTGCCGACGTGCGCGTTCCACGAGTACTGCGCATCCCAGTGCCGCGCGGCGATGAGCAGGCTCAGCTCCCGCAGGCGCGGGTCGAGCGAGGACTCGAACCGGCAGTACGCGCCCAGGGCCTCGACCTTCTCGCACAGCTCGGGGCTGCGCAGCCAGACCAGGAACGGCCCCCGGGTGCCGCCCCGCCGGCTCGTTATCCGGTCGCTGATCTCCTGCTGGCGAGGCGACAGGTCAGTCAGTTTGGGCAGCCGCATCTGGACCTTCATCCTCCGTCTTCGGGAACGTCTCGGTGACATCACACTGGCCAGAACCGGGCTGAATTGTCTACGTGTTCGCGCAGGTGAATCGCACCGGGGAGCGAATGCTTAGGGTTCGCGGATCGCGGCACGTCGCGCAGTAGCCTCCGAAGCGTGACGATCATCAAGGCCGCCGCGGTCCCGCGCCTGTCCCGCGGCGGCGGCGTGGAGACGATTCCGCTGATCACGCGGCAGAGCGCGGAGGAGGAGAACCGGATCACAACCGGGATCAGCGTCTATCCGGCCGGCACCGGGGCCCCGCTGCACCTGCACAATTGCGACGAGCACGTGACGCTGCTCGACGGCGTGGGCGAGGTGGAAATCGCGGGCACGGTCACGCCGCTCGAGCCGCCCGACACCACTTATGTCGCGGCCGGCATTGAGCACGCGTTCCGGAATACCGGCGATACCCCGATGCGGATTCTGTGGGTATACAGCTCCGCGTATGTCACGCGCACGTTCGTCGCCACCGGCGAGACGGTCGAGCACCTGTCCGCCGCCGACCAGATGGTCCGCGACGGCTGACCGGGCTCACCGGGCGACCGGGCCGTAGTCGGGCAGCGTGATCGCGGTGGCGGTCCTGGTCGCCGCGCGGCTGATCAGGCCCTTGACCGGCAGGTAGCGGAGGGTCTTGAAGAACCGGTTCCGCTGGTTGATCTTCTTCCAGGTCGGCGGGGCGAGGAAGGCCTGGCTGCCGGCCGCCTGCTTCTGCCCCCGGGCGACGTATCCGCGCAGCCGCCGCTCGTAGCGGCCGAACGCGGTCCGGTGATCGCCGCGGGCTGCAGCGAGTTCCCCGGCCAGGACGCAGGCGGCGACGACCGCGTTCCCGGTGCCGTTGCCGCCGGGCCCGGCGGCGTAGCCGGCGTCGCCGATCAGCGCCACGCGCCCGTTCGACCAGGAGTCCATGCGGATCTGGCTGGTGGTGTCGAAGTAGAAATCGCCGGCCGACTTCATCTCGGCCAGCAGCCGCGGGACCTGCCAGCCCAGCCCGGCGAAGTGCTCCGCAACGATCCCCCGCTGGCCCGCGGTGTCGCGTGGGTCGTAGCGCAGCCCCGGAGCGGTGAAGCACAGCTGGGCGATGGCCTGATCGGGCCGCCGGCGGCGAACATGCCGGCCGTCCGGCCGGGGACGCTGTACAGCAGGCCTTCGGCGTCCAGGCCGGCGAAATTCGGCGTGGTGAAGATCGAGACGTACAGCCCAAGGTCGCGCGCGAAGCCGTGTTCGGGCCCGAAGGCCAGCCGGCGGATGTTCGAGTGCACCCCGTCGGCACCGATGACCAGGGCGAAGGTCCGCGGGGCGGCGTGGGTGAACGTGACGTGCACCCCGTCGGGATCTTGATCCAGGCTGGCGACCGAGATCCGCGCCGCGATCGCCGACGGCCTCCAGGACGGCCGGATGGCCTGGGCCGCGCTGCTGCACGGCATCGACCCGCAGGCCGAGCCCGAGAAGGCGCAGGCCGTCGGCTCGCTGCACCAGGCGCTGCTGTCGGGCATCCTCGTGCAGTGGTTCATCGATCCCGGCCGCGCCCCGTCGGCCGGAGACCTCACC
>JASHOI010000060.1 GCA_030041195.1 Streptosporangiaceae bacterium
GCGTCCTGCGTGGTGATCGCGATCGTCGCGACGGTGGTGACCAGCAGCGCGAGCACCAGGCCGCTGACGGAACGGAACGCGGCCCGCGGGTCGTCGCCAATGCGCCGGGCGGCGATCAGCGTGCCGGGGCGGCTGGTCCACCGGGCCATGAGCCGCGCGGCGGCCATGGTGAGCCACGGCCCGGCGATGAACAGCCCGATGATGATCAGCGCGAAGCTGGTCACGAACGCCTGGATCTGCCCCTGGATCGAGGCCGGGTGCCCGTGCGCCTCCCAGAAGCCGAGCTCAGCTAGGCCGAGGAGCAGCGGCACCACCCGCCAGACACCAGGCGGCTTCGGTGTCGCCCGGCGCGTGACGCCGAGCGGGGAGATGTTCACCCGGCGCAGCGCCAGCCGTGCTGCCACAGCGGCGGCCGCCGGCACGCCGACTGCGACGACGATGACGTCGAACAGGCTGAGCGTCAGTTCGCCGGGGAAGAACGGCTGGCCGACGAACGGGATGCCCGCCACCGGGATGCGCAGCCCGAAGAAGATCGCGAACCCGGCGGCCACGCCCAGCAGGGCCGCCGCGGTCGACTCCACCGCCGCGAGCACGGACACCTGCGTGCGGGTCGCGCCGACCAGGCGGATCGCCGCGAACCGCTGCTCCCGGCGGGCGGCCGACAGCCGCGTCGCGGTGCCGATGAAGATCAGTACCGGCAGCAGGATCGCCAGCGCGACGACGGAGAGGATCAGGTCGGTGCCGCTCGCCGGCACGCCGGTGTCGGCCGGCGCGTACTTGAGCCCGTTGGGGTTGAAGTTCGGCGGGAACTGCGGCCGATGGCCCTTCCTGGCGGGGGAAATCGTGGCACTCCCGCCGGAGTTGCGCGGCGCGGTCATCGCGATAGCGGTCACCTTTACGCTGCCCACGGCCGTCGCCAGTTGCGCCGGGGTGCGCCCGACGACGATGACGAGCGAGTCAGGCGAGGGCAGCGCGGCGTCGCCGATGATCCCGGCCAGGTGTCCCGGGTAGCGGTCAGCCAGCTGGTCCGCCGGAACGGATCGCAGCAGCGCCGCGAGCGCGGGCGAGGCGTAGTACGTCCCCGGCCCCGGGTCATGGGACAGCCCCGGCGGCACCGGCGAGGAACCGCCGGTTGCCGCGACGTCGAAGCGGCTGATCGTCTGGCCGTCGTAGATGTCGCTGGTTGGGTGCCACCACAGCGGCGCGACCCCCGTGGCCGGCCCCGGCGCCGCCCACTGGGTGCCGGTCCAGAACCACGCGTGCCGTTTGTTCCACGCAGTGACCGCGTTGGTCGTGGCCACGGCGCTGAGCAGCAGCCCCACGCCGAGCCCGACCGCGACCGCCAGGATGACCAGCCGGGTAACGGCCTCGCGCCCCCCGTTCACGGCCAGCCGCAGCCCAAGCCCGGCGGTGCCAGTCGCGGTCGCCGCGCTCATGGCTTTGCCCCGGTGAGCGTGCCGACCGTGCCATCCCGCACGACCACCTCGCGGTCGGCGTACGCGGCGACCCGCGCGTCGTGGGTGACCAGGACGACCGTGGTCCCCTGTTCGCGGACCGCGCTCACCAGGAGGTTCATCACCAGCTCGCCGGACATCGAGTCCAGCGACCCGGTCGGCTCGTCGGCGAACAGCACTTCGGGCTCGGCGACCAGGCCGCGGGCCAGCGCGACGCGCTGCGCCTGCCCGCCGGACAGCTCACCGGAGCGCCGGGACCCGAGCCCGCCCAGCTCGAGCGTGGGGAACCACGTGCGCGCCGCCGCCATCGCCGGCCCGCGCCGCATGCCGGACAGCAGCAACGGCAGCGCGACGTTCTCCTCGGCGGTGAGCTCGGGCACGAGCTGCCCGGACTGGAATACGAACCCGAACCGCTCCCGCCGCAGTGCACTGCGCTTGTCGTCGCTGAGCCGGTCCAGCCGTATCCCGTTGAAATGCACTTCCCCCGAGGAAGGCACCAGGATCCCGGCCAGGCAGTGCAGCAGCGTCGACTTCCCGGACCCGCTGGGCCCCATGACCGCGACGATCTCGCCCTTGGCGACGCCGAGCGACGCCCCGCGCAGCGCCGGCGTGCTGCCGAACGACAGCGAGAGATCGACGGCCTCGACGAACTTCGCCGACGCGCCGTGTCCGTGTCCCGTGACACTGAGGTTCGCGGCGCTGTGCCCAGCGGCGCCACGATCGGGAGTCACGACTGCCCCTGCACTGTCCGCGCGATCATGTCCAGCCGCGCCGCCGTGTGGTCGATCCATCGCAGGTCCGCCTCCAGGCGGTAGAGGGCGTGGTCGGCGAGCAGCACGTCGAGGGTGCCGCCCTGCCGCTTGAACTCGGTGAGCTCGCGCATCCGCTGCAGGTGCGCCGCCCGCTGGACGTCGAGGTAGTTGTCGGCGTGCTTGCCGAGCATGAGCGCGAGCACGACCTTGGCGAACAGTTCGCTCTGCAGGTCGGGCTCTGGCGGCGCGGGCTCGGCGAGCCACTTCTCCACGTCGGCGACGCCCTTGTCGGTGATGATGTACCGGCGCCGTTCCGGCCCGGCCCCTTGCTCGACGGGCCCGGCCACGGCCTTCCCGTCCCTGGCCAGCCGCGACAGCGTGGCATACACCTGGCTGTAGCGCAGCGGCCGCCCTTGCCCGAAGTAAGCGTCGTAGTCGCGCTTCAGGTCATACCCATGGCTGGGCCCGCGCTCAAGCAGCCCCAACAGCGTCAGCGGAACACTCACACCCGAGAGACTACATCACGAGTAGACTCTCAGGTAGTAGTTGACGTATCTCTCACATGGCCGCCCGGCCCCTGGCCTCAGGTCCGTGACTTCCGGGCGTCGCTTTACTGCCGGATGCAGCTTGGGTAGTGCTGAAGCGCACGACGTTCGGGTGCGGCAAAAATTGCTTACTTAACATAATGTGCATTATCGGCGTTTACGCAGGAGCCGGAGTCTGCGGCACTCCGACATCACGCAGGCGGGCGCAGCCAGAGCACGCCGCCGCAGCGGGCTGTCTCGCGGTCGGCCGCCGCGGCGGCGAGTGCCGCCCCAAGCCGGGACACGTACGCTTTCGTACGCGGGAACGTGAGGTCGGACGTGTAGATGACGCCAGGAACCCCGTCTCCGGCCGCCTCGTGTGCACGTCGGAGGCTCTCGAAGTCCGGGACGTTGTTCGTCACGAGGACTCGGCCCTCGGCCAGTGCCGCCTGGAAGATCTCCAGGTCCGATAGGGCGCGCAGGACAGGATCTGCAACGACCGCACGGCAGTCGATGCCGCGGGCAGCGAGATCGGTCGCGATCGCGGGCGAGAACATCTCGCCGAGGAGCAACGCGTCGGGCACGTTACCGGGTATCCCGCTCACAGTCCCAGCAGTCCTTGCTGCCGTTCCCATGCCGCCCGTGCCTGTGCAGCCTCGGCGCGTGCCCTGTCCAAGAAGTCCTCGACCTCCTCCGGATAGTCGCTCCAGTAAGCCAGAGCCGCGCGCATGAACGGTACGGGTGTCCCTGACGTCTCGGCGGCCATCTCGAGAACCTCGTCACCTGCCAGTGCAGGCTCAGCTTTGCGGACCGACCGGATGGCGCCGATGACCTCCCACACGTCAGGACCGCCGACCAGCCTGGCCCTGCGCCCGGCCGGGCCGTCCTTGAACGTGATGAGCGGGTGCTCACGGATCCGGAGCGCCTCATCGACGAGCCTGCTGGTGGCGCTGGACAGGGTCAGATCCCGATGCGCTGCAACGAACGCGGAGAGTCGCTCGAACACGCGCGGATCGAACCGGACCGACGACGGGCCAGGATTAGCTACCATGTATGACAATGTAGGTGACTGTAAGCGGGTAGTGCAAACGCATTGCGGGCTCCCTCCGAGGCCAGGCGTGCAGCCAGCCTCCGTAGTTCCCGGGCGGGTCGGCCGCGGGGGGGAATCAAGAGCACGTCGGGTGCCCACTTCCCCGGCCCATACGGTTTGGCGCTTCCCTTCCGCTCGAGGTCGGCCTGACCGCGGGCGCCTACTCGACCGAACCGCCCCCTCTAGGGTGGCGTGATGAAGCTTCTGCTGACCGACTCCGGTGTCAGGAACTCGAGCATTCTGGCGGCGCTCGTCGATCTCCTGGGCAAACCGATCGCCGAGGCCAGCGCCCTGTGCATCCCCACCGCGGGGTACGGGGGCCCTTACGGCGATCCGGGCGGGCCATGGCGTTTCATCAGCGGGCGGTCCCCTAGTCCGATGACCGAGCTGGGGTGGAAGTCGGTGGGCGTGCTGGAGCTCACCGCACTGCCCAGCATCGACACCGAACGCTGGGTCTCGTGGGTCCGAGAGGCGGACGCCCTGCTGGTGAACGGCGGCAACACGCTGTACCTGTGCCACTGGATGCGGCAGTCCGGACTGGCCGGCCTCCTCCCGTCGCTGCGCGACACGGTCTACGTCGGGCTGAGCGCCGGGAGCATGGTCCTGACTCCCCGCATCGGGGAAGACTTCGTCAGCTGGACGCCGCCCACCGGTGATGAGAGCACGCTGGGCGTCGTCGATTTCTCCATCTTCCCGCACCTCGACAGCCCGGACTGCCCCGAGAACACCATGGCCGAGGCGGAACGCTGGGCCGCGGAGATCAAGGGCCCGGCGTACGCCATCGACGCTCAGACCGCGATCAAGGTGGCCGGCGGCAGCGTCGAGGTCGTCTCCGAAGGCCACTGGAAGCTGTTCGACCCGGCATCATGAACCTCGACGACCGCCCAGGCGCCGGCGCCAGCCGCCGCAGCGGCTGACCGCTAGAAGCCGCGGCTGTTCAGGTTGCGGCCGAACACGAGCTTCTCGTACGGGGTCGTGGGCAGCGTGATCGACCCGCCCGGGGGCACGGTCGGCACCTGGAACCACTGGAAGGTGATCGTCGTCTCGCCCGGGCGCTCGCCCGGGTCGACGTCGAAGTAGGCGTAGCCGTGGGCGTCGGTGGTGTCGCGAGCGGCGGACCACGTCGCGTCCTCCACCGCGTTCCGGCCGTCGAGCGTGACCCACACGTTGGCGCGGGGCAGGCCGGTGGACGTGTCCTCGCCGTACGCGTTGGTGGCCGCGGCGCCGCCGCCGCCCAGGACCAGGTAGACGGTGCCCTTGGCGGTGTCGTACGCCGGGACGCCGTTCACCGTCTCGGGGGTGCTGGTCACGACGTGCGGCCGGCGGGTGTTGATCGTCTCCCCCACCGCGTACTCGGTGCCGTCGAGGGACGACGTGAACGCCGTGGTCACCGTGCCCTCGTCCGCGTCGAACCCGCGGACCGGGTAGGACCGCTCGTAGTCGTGCTCGTGGCCATGCAGGACCAGGTCGACCTCGTACTTGTCGAACAGCGGCCCGAACGTGGCCCGGATCCCCATGTCGGTGCCGTTGCCCTCGTCGGAGGTGGACATCCCGGTCTGGTGCATGAAGGCCACGATGATGTCGATCGTGGGGTCGAGGCGCGCCGCCTGCAGCGTCCGCTCCAGCCACAGGACCTGCTTGTTCGGCTGCGGGCCCGCGGGGACGATCGAGTAGTCCTGCTCGGTGAACTGCAGGTTCCCGGTGTACTCGTAGCCGCTGTGCACCACGCCGGCCGGGACCGTGACGCCCGAGGCGTAGGTGACCTGGCTGCTCGTGGACGTCTGGACGTCCTGCAGCGTGATGTCGTCCGCGTCGAGGGCGATGAACAGAACGGTCCCGACCTGGAAGCTGTAGAACTGGCCCTGCAGGTCGTTGCCGTCGTAGTTGGTGACGCCGTTGGGCGGCAGCAGGAAGCGGGCCTGGTAGTTGCCGTTGCCGTAGGCGCCGTTCCAGTACGCGCTGGCGCTCGGTGAGCCGTCCTGCGCGTCGGCGCCGAGTTCCTGCTCGTGGTTGCCGAGCGTCGGCATCCACGGCCGGAAGGCGGCCGAGCGGCTTATGTTGACGCTGAAGTCGCGCCACACCGACGGCGTGTTCGCCGGGTCGTTGTCGGCGTAGCAAAGGTCGCCGTTGACCAGGTGGAACAGTGGCGCGGGACCGCCATCACTCGCGGTGATGGTGGCGTCGACCTCGAAGACGCAGGTGTCGTTGGACGCCTCAGAGTTCCACGAGTAACCGGTCACGTTGATCGGGCTGTCGGACGTCGGCTGCCCGATGTCGCCGTAGCTGGAGAAGCGGAACTTCGCGCGCCCGGCCGGGGCGGTCCTGAAGTACCCGCTGGCCGTCGACGGGGTCGCGGCGCCGTCGGTGACTTGGTAGTAGTAAGTGGTGTCGGGCCGCAGGTTCTCGAGCGGCACGTGGTAGTGGTACGTGGTCTCGCCGGAAAGGCCGTCCGCGAAGCTGATGGCCTGGGGACCGAAGCGGACATTCTTCAGGCTCAGGGGCTCAGGCTCGGGCAGCCTGATCGCGTGCCCAGGGTTCTCGTTGCTGAGAGGCAGGTCGGAGAAGGTCAGAGACGGAGCAGGCTGCGCCACGGTGCCGGGCGCGGCCCAGGACACCGCGACTTGCGTCGTCGGGTCGGCGCCCCAGGTGAGGTGCAACTGTTCCGGTTCGGTCGTGGTGGGCAGCGGCACCGTGGTGTTGCCCGGGTCGGGGGCGGCGAGGGCGCGTTGCGGGATGCTGACGTCGAAGAGACCGCCAACGCCGATCACGGCGCCGATGCCCACCGCGCCCTTCAGCACGGTACGGCGGGAAACGCCGCTACCGCCGCTGCCGCCGTTGTCACTGACTGAGTTTTCGCGGTTCGTCATGGTCGACGAACGTAGACATTCCGGGTGACCACTGAGTAATACGCCGCCGTCCTACCGGTGAAAGATGATCCCCGGTGGCGCGAAGGACGCGGCTTGGCGGCCCTGGGCGTCGAGGCCAGCGGCCAGGCCGAACGACGCGAAGACCTCGGGATCCTGGAACACCGAATTCCGGCTGATGCCCCCGGCGGTGACCGTGAAGATCTGCACCGTGTGCAGCTGGTACCCGCCGCCGGCGCGCCGGTAGGCGGCGAACCCAGGCTGGCCGTTGGCGGCGACCGGCTGCAGGCACCAGTCGGTTCCAGCCGCGCCGAAGACCCACTCCATGAACAGGCCGTAGTTGTCCGGGCCGGTGAACCAGTTGATCATCGGCGGCATCTCCATGAGCACGTCCTCGGTGAGCAGCCGCTTGAGACCGTCGACGTCGGCGCGCTCGAACGCCGTCATGTAGCGATCGACCCAGGCGCGCTGCTCGGCTCCGGAAGGTTCGCTGAGAGGTTCCTCCCGGAGCCCAGCCTCCTTGACGCGGTTACGCGCCCGCTGCAGCGAGCTGTTCACCGATATGACGGTGGTTCCGAGGATGTCCGCTGCCTCGGACGCGGAGAAGCTGAGCACATCACGCAGGATCAGCGCACCGCGCTGACGCGCCGACAGGTGCTGAAGGGCGGCGACGAACGCCAGGCGCAGGCTGCTGCGGCCGATCACGGCTCTCGCCGGATCGGCCGCAGCCAGCAACGAGTCCGGCAAGGGCTGGAGCCAGGTGGCGTTCTCTCCCGGGACGAGCGGCCCGCGCGGATCCGACGCGGCCACCAGCCCTGACGGCAGTGGCCGGCGGCCGCGGACCGCCAAGGCGGTCAGGCAGGCGTTCGTCGCGATCCGGTACAGCCAGGTGCGCAGCGAGCTGCGAGTCTCGTCATACTGCTCGCGCGCCCGCCACGCCCTCAGGTACGTGTCCTGGACCAGGTCCTCCGCGTCGTGAGCCGAGCCGAGCATCCGGTAGCAGTACGCCAGCAGCTCCGCCCGGAACGGTTCGACCAGCCGATCGAAGCCCTCTGTCTTCGTCGTCACCCGCACGCCTCACTGCCCGGGCGTCAGCACCGGGCTGTTGTGATAGGCGGCGATCAGCCACCGGCCGTCCCGCTTCTCAAAGACCCAGGTCGCGTTCACCTTACGCGTGTCCGGAACCTCGGTCTCGCCCGCGAACAGGATGCCGGATTCGCTGACGGCGATCGCGGCGTCCCTGCCGACGAAGCGCAGACTGAGCTGCTTGTTGCGCGTCGAGGTGCCCTTGAGCGGCCCCTCGAACGCCAGGGCCATGTTCTGGCGGATCACGTCGCGGCTGTCGCGGAGCGAGCCCGTCATGATGGCGGTCGCGTCCGCGGTGTAGTTGGCGACCATGGCGCCGGCATCGCCAGCCTCCCACGCCTTGTAGGAGTCAACGAGCACGGCCTGGATGGCGGCCTCGTCTGCCGCACGACTGTCTGACATCGGGTTCTCCCTTGAGAGCGGTTCGCCGGGGTATTCCGGCGAACTCGTCAGTACATACCGGCGGCGGGGCCGGAACTCATCGCACCGACGGCGGGATCGTCAGGGATTTGCAGCCGAGTCCGGCCGCACCCGCGGGAGCCACGCGGCAGCGTCGTCCGGCACTAGGCGGCGGACTGCGAGGCCGTCCGCCTGGCGCGGACGGGAACGCTCTCGAACCCGCGCAGCACCAGCAGCGAGCGCCGGGCCGGCGGGGCGGCCAGCTCAAGCGCCGGGTACCGCCGGGTCAGCTCCTCGATGGCAATGCGGCCCTCCAGCCGGGCCAGCGAGGCGCCGAGGCAGTGGTGCAGGCCGAGCGAGAAGGACAGGTGCCGGGCGGGATCCGGCCTGTCGATCCGGAACTCGTCGGGGTCCTCGAAGACCCCCGGGTCGCGGTTGGCGCCGCCGATGAACACGATGACGGCCCGGCCCGCCGCGATCACGCTGCCGCCGGCCTCGACATCCTCGGTGGCTATCCGGGAGGTCATCTGGACCGGGCTGTCGTAGCGGAGCATCTCCTCAATCGCCGCGGGTACCAGGGCCGGATCCTGGCGGAGCCGGTCCCAGCCGTCCGGGTCGCCCAGCAGCGCGACCGTGCCGTTGCCGATCAGGTTCACGGTGGTCTCGAACCCGGCGACCAGCAGCAGCAAAGCCGTGCTGACCACCTCCCCCGGACTCAGCCGGTCGCCCTCCTCCTCGGCCGCGATGAGCGCGGACAGGATGGTGTCGTCGGGATTGGCCCGGCGCTCGCGCACCAGGTCCTGAAGGTAACCGGTCAGCGCCAGTTCCGCGGCGCGGGTCTGCGCCTGAGCGTTCGCCGCCGTCTGCGGGTCCAGGGTGGCGGCCACGTCATGACCCCAGGCCCGGAACTGCGCCTGATCCTCGGCTGGCACGCCGAGCAGATGGCAGATGACCGCGATCGGGAGCGGGAACGCCAGCGCGTCGATCAGGTCGAAGCCGGCCGCCCCGTCCGCGGCGGCCAGCAGCCGGGCCGTGACCTCGCGGATCCACGGCTCGAGTGCGGCGACGGCCCTCGGGGTGAACGCGCCGGACACCAGACGGCGCAGCCGGGTGTGGTCGGGCGGGTCCATCGTGAGCAGGTCCGCGGCGGGCAGCCCGGCCCGCGGGTCGTCCGGCGGGTAAGACGGCGGCCGGTAGCCGCGCTGGTGCACCGGCGAGCTGCTGAACCGCCGGTCCCGCAGGATGCTCGCCACCGTCGCGTGGTCGGCCGCGGCGAACAGGCCGAGCGGGCTGCGCACCACGCCGCGCTGCCGCACCTGCGCGTACAGCGGGTACGGGTCAGCCTTCGTCGCCGGGAGCATCAGCCGGGCGACCGGATCGCCTCGCCACTGGAACAGCCGCAGCGCGGTTGGCTCGACGACGCGGCTCTTGACTCGCTCTCCAAGGCTCATCCCGCACCCCTTCGCCGCACAGCCGGCCGGTGGCTTCCAGCCGGCCCGTCGCCGATTCGTGTACCGGCGGTATCTGGATTCTGACGGTACTCTGTATTCCGCTGGTATGTCAATGTGGCAGCATGGGGGCGTGGTCAGGGTGACCAGAGCGGAGTCCAAGGAGCGCACGCGGCAGCGGCTGCTCGCTGAAGCGCAGCGGCTGTTCCGCGAGCGCGGCTACGCCGCCACGTCGCTGGAGCAGATCGCGGAGGCGGCGGAGGTAACCAAGGGCGCCATCTACGGGCACTTCGCCAGCAAGGAAGATCTCCTGCTGACCGCGATCGAAGCAGACCGCGACACCACCCCCGACTACGTGACCATGCTGAACGACCGGTCCCGGCCGTTGCGCGAGCGCCTGGCAGAGTTCGGCCGCGCCGTCGCCGCGGAAGATCCCGGCGACTCGGCGGAACTGGCGATGTTCCTGGAGTTCTTCGCCGCGCTGCTGCGTGCCCCGGACGCGCTGCAGCGCTACAGCAGCGCATTCGAGCGACGGCTCCAGGAGATAGCCGACACCGACACCGACGAGCCCGCCCCGGGGGCCACGCCCGTCCAGGCCTGGGCCATCGGGCACGCGATGGTGGTCGGCCTGCAGATCTACCAGCGCCTGGCCCCCGGCCTCATCACGCCGGAGGTGTTCGAGCGCGCGCTCGGGCTGCTGGCCGGCCTCTACCGGGAGCACTGAACCCTGCCGAGCTCATGATCCGTTGAACGGTCCCTGCCCGCGCGGCCCGCCGCCGCGGCGCGAGCGCCGAAACAGAAATCCGAGTGCAACTACCAGGACCGGGCCGAAGATGTAGTACCACGGAGCCGTGGAGTGAACGGTGCCAGCGGCCGCCAGCCAGGCCAGGCCAGACCAGCCAGCCGTCGTCATCGACGCGGATTTCCCGGACCTGCCAGGGCCCATGGCCGTATTCCGAAACTCACCGACCTCGTCATCCATGACGCCACGGTACTTACAACGATGATCAAGTGTCAAATTATGCTTGACGTCGCTATCGTTGCTGGCCCGTCCAATTCTCGCGGTGATCCGGTAACTCCCCATCTTTTTCGTGCGCGCGTTAACCTAAAATCGTGCTGTGCCGAAGGCACGGAAAAGCCCGAGGGTCCAGTGCAGGCTTACAGCGATGTGATGCCGGGGGCGTGCCAGTCAGGCGCCCGGATCGAGGCGGGCAAGGATTCTGCCGTGCTCGGCGAGAGTCTGCTGCACCGTCCGCAGATCATCCTGTGCTGATCGTTGTGTTTCCCGCATCGACCGCATGTCTTCCTGCATCGACTGCTGGGTTTCCTGCATCGACTCCAGGGTGACCATGATCGCGCCCAGTGCCTGGCCGTGCTCGAGCAACGTGCGGCCCTGTTCTATCTGGGTGTCGCGAAGCGCCTGCAGGACATGGCGCTGTGCGCCGAATGCCTGTTTGAGGTCGGCCACGTCCCGGTCCACCATCGCGAAAAGGTCCGCGGCACGGCGGCTCTCAGCCTGGCCTTCGGTGAGCACATTCACCTGTGCTTCGAGCGCGTCCAGCCGCTGGCGGATCTCGTCCAGCTCGCTCACACGACCTCCAAGCCGCTCGTGCGTCAGAAGCCAGAATAGGCGTGCACCGCGCCGTGTGGCGCGGACCCGGCGAACGCTTGCGTGGCTTCCTGGAATAACAGGTTGGAGGTGACGTGGATACCGACGACGGCACGCTGATCGAGCGGTCCGTGCGGGGCCGCCCCGACGCGTTCGTCCAGGTTGTCCACCGTCACGAGGCCGCCGTTCACGCGTTCCTCGCCCGCCGGGCCGGGCGCCAGGCCGCGGATGACCTGCTCGGCGACGTGTGGGTCCGGGCGTTCGCGGCGCGCGGCGGCTATGACCCCGGGCGCGCCGACGCGCGGCCCTGGCTGTACGGGATCGCCCGCAACGTGCTGCGCGCGCACTGGAGGACCCGGCCGGGCCGGGGCGGCGCGCCAGCCGAGGTGCCGGCCGACCCGTGGGACGACGTCGTGGACCGCCTGGATTCCGCCGTTCAGGTGCGGGCTCTGGTTGCGGCGCTGCGTGCCCTTCCGGTGCCAGAACGCGACGTGCTGCTGCTTGTGGCGTGGGAGCAGCTGACTCCGGCGGAGGCGGCGGAGGTGCTCGGCGTTCCGCAGGGGACGGTCCGCAGCCGGCTGCACCGGGCCCGGGCCGCGTTGCGCCCGCTGCTGGCCAGCCCCCCGGAAAGCGCTGCGGAGACGAGGTGACCGAGGACATGGCGCAGCCCGAGAATGAAGAGCTGCTCCGCGCGCTCGGGCGGGTCGAGCCGCCGCGCCCGGCCGTGCTCGAGGCGGCCCGCGAGGCGCTGTGGCCGGCCGTGGCCGGGGAGATGCTCGGCACGGCTCCCCCGGGCGGCGCGAGGCGGGCCCGGGCGGAGGGCCCGGCCGAGTCCGGCCACCAGGCCCAGCCGGGGTCTTGAGCCCAGGCCCGCCACGGCGCCGAGGTGGCTTGCTGTGGCACCGGAATTTCCGGCTGCTGTGGTTCGGCGAGACGATCAGCGGCGCTGGCACCGCGATGGCGGCGGCCGGGATGCCGCTGCTGGCGGTGACCGTCCTGCGTGCCAGCACGTTCGCGGTCGCCGCGATCACCGCCGCCGCCTACCTGCCCTGGCTGGTCATCGGCTTGCCGGCCGGAGCCTGGGCCGACCGGCTGCCCGCCCGGCCGCTGATGATCGCCTGCGACGTGGGTTCCGCGCTGCTGTATGCGAGCCTTCCGGTCGCCGCGTGGCTGCGAGTGCTCACGACCGGCCAGGTTCTGGCGGTCGCGTTGCTCGCCGGAACCGCCAGCGTCTTGTTCGCCACCGCCTACCAGATCCTGCTGCCGTCGCTGGTCGCGCCCGCGGACCTGGTCGAAGGCAACGCCAAGCTGCAGGGCAGCGCGTCCGTGGCGGCGATCGGCGGCCGCGGCGCCGCGGGCGTGGCCGCCGAGGCCATCGGCGCTGCCAGCGCGCTGCTGTTCAACGCGGCGAGCTTCCTCGTCTCGGCCGCCTGCCTGCTGCGCATGGGGACCGGCGCGGAGCCGCACCGCCCAGCCGCCCGCGCCACGAGCGTGCGAGCGGAAATCGGCCAGGGCGTGCGGTTCATCGCCGCCGATCCATACCTGCGTCCGCTGACGCTCTACGGAGCGACCGCCAACCTCTGGTACACCGGCAGCACCGCGCTGCTCGTGGTCTTCCTGGTGCGGGTCGCCGGATTCGGCCCAGCCGCCGTCGGCGTGCTGCTCGCGGTGGGCAGCGTGGGCGGGGTGCTGGGCGCGACGATCGCCCGGCGGCTGACTTCCTGGCTCGGCACCGCCCGGACCCTGCTGCTGAGCGTGGCCGTCGGCCCGTTCAGCCTGCTCATCCCGCTGACCGGAACCGGGCCGCGGGCCGCCTGCTACGTGGCCGGGTCGGCGACGGCATCGGCCGGGATCGCGGTCGGGAACATCGTCGCCGGCGCCTTCCGGCAGGCCTACTGTCCCCCGCCGATGCTCGGCCGGGTCACCGCGAGCATGCGCTTCCTGGTCTTCGGCGCGATCCCGCTCGGCGCGCTGCTCGCCGGGTGCCTGGCCACCGCGTTCGGCGCCCGGACCGCGCTGTGGGTCATCCTGGCCGGTTACGCCCTGTCCGGTGCGCTGCTGCTCACGCCCGCGATGCTGTCCCACCGGTCCCTGCCCGGCAGCGCGGCCAGAGATCTCGCCGGCGTGGAAAGCGGCCGTCTTGATCACGTTCCGCGCGCCCGGGATCGCCGTACCGTGGCGTAACGGCCCCTCATCGAGATGTTCGGCGGGTCGCGAGATTGCGACATGATCCTCGGGGGCGGCATAGCTGTCGGATTTTCGCTAGACCTCGGCCCGGCTGGGGCCGATGCTGGGCGGGTGCAGGACGACACGGAGCGCTGGATCCGGGCGGTGCGGGCCAAGGACGCCCGCTTCGACGGCTGGTTCTTCATCTGCGTGGTCACCACCGGGGTCTACTGCAGGCCGAGTTGCCCGGTGGTGCCGCCGAAGCCGGAGAACATGCGGTTCTACCCCAGCGCCGCCGCGGCCCAGCAGGCCGGGTTCCGCGCCTGCAAGCGATGCCGGCCGGACGCCAGCCCGGGATCGCCGCAGTGGAACGAGCGCGCCGACCTGGTGGCGCGGGCGATGCGGCTGATCGCCGACGGCGTCATCGACCGCGACGGCGTGCCGGGGCTCGCCTCCCGGCTCGGCTACAGCGTCCGGCAGGTGGAGCGGCAGCTGCTCGCCGAGCTCGGGGCCGGGCCGCTGGCGCTGGCCAGGGCGCAGCGGGCGCAGACCGCCCGGCTGCTGATCGAGACCAGCGCGCTGCCGATGGGCGACATCGCGTTCGCGGCGGGCTTCGCCAGCATCCGGACCTTCAACGACACCGTGCGCGAGGTGTTCGCGCTATCCCCCACCGAGCTGCGCCGCCGCGCGGGCCGCGGGCACCCGGCCGCGGCACCGGGCGGGCTGTCGCTGCGGCTGCCGTTCCGGTCGCCGCTGTTCCCCGACAGCCTGTTCGGGCACCTGGCGGCGACGGCCGTGCCGGGCGTCGAAGAATGGCGGGACGGGGCGTACCGGCGCACGCTGCGGCTGCCGCACGGGCGGGGCATCGTGGCGCTGCGGCCGGGCCCGGAGTACATCGCGTGCCAGCTGTCGGTCACCGACCTGCGCGATCTCGCGATCGCGATCAGCCGGTGCCGGCGGCTGCTCGACCTGGACGCCGACCCGGTCGCCATGGGCGACGTGCTGCGCGAGGACCGGGTGCTCGGGCCGCTGGTGCGGAAGGCGCCGGGCCGCCGGGTCCCGCGCACGGTCGATCCCGCTGAGTTCGCGGTCCGGGTGGTCCTCGGGCAGCAGGTCTCGACCGCCGCCGCGCGCACCCACGCCGCGCGGCTGGTGACCGCGTACGGCGAGCCTGCCGACGACCCGGCGGGCGGGCTCACCCACCTGTTCCCCGACACGGCCGCGCTCGCCGCGGCC
>JASHOI010000564.1 GCA_030041195.1 Streptosporangiaceae bacterium
GGCGGCGGCCCGGGCGGCGCGACCGGTGGCGGCCCGGACGGCGCGACCGGAACCAGTGCCGCGCTCAGCAAGCTCCTCGAGAACGGCGCGTCCGGCTACAAGTGGGCGGCCGCCACGGTGAGCTCCACCAGCGCAGCCTCTCTGGAACTGAGCAGCAATGGCGTTCCGGTCATGGCGATCGGCGGGTTCACCGGAAGCGACCCGGCGCCGAGCCTGGCCGAGTTCAAGAAGCTGGTCGCCGAGCACGAGATCCACTACTTCGTCGCGGGCGGCATGGGCGGAGGCGGCGGCATCGGCGGCGCGGGCGGCGGTTCCAGCGACGCGTCACAGATCGCCGCGTGGGTCGAGTCTCACTTCACGTCGAAGACCGTGGGAGGCACCACCGTGTACATCCTCACGAGCCCGAAGGCGAGTTCGTAAGGCTCACGTCGGCGGGATGTACTGGGTCACCTGCGGGGTGTACTGGTTCAGGTCGTAGATGCCGAGGTTCTGCTCGATGCTGGTCACCCGGCCTACCATCTTGGTGAACTCGTCGGTGCCGAATTGCTGGTGCTCCAGGTCGGCGAAGTGCTGGCCGAGGCTGGCCAGTTCCCCCGCCGGGACGATCTGGCGGAAGGCGGGGAATACCACGGTGTCCTCACGGGCCTCGTGCGGCTGATACATCCGGTCGAACGCCTGCATCGCGGCCGCCAGCTGCGCCCGGGTGCCCGGGCTGGCCACGCCGCTGGCGGTGGCCTGGCGGAGCAGGAACTGGGTGATCACGCGTCCCCGGGCGTGCTGGACCAGCAGCGTGGTGACGGTGTCGGTGTGCCGGCGGGCGCTGATCAGCCGGGGGAACACGTAGCCTTCCTCGAGGCCCTCGTGGAACCCCTCGATGTAGTCATGGATGATCAGGGCCGCGTCCTGCAGGTCCCGCGCGTCCAGCGGCCCGCCTGCCTGGATCCGGGCGGTCATCTCCTGGTAGCACAGCAGCACCCGTTTCAGCACGCCGTGTTCCCGCATCAGGTCATCGTCGGGCGGGATGATGGCCGTGCCGGATGAGGCCGCTGGGGCCGCCGGTGATCCGCTCAGGGCCCAGCCCGCGCCGGCCGTCACCGCGCCGGCCGCCAGGCCGGCGCCGGACAGCAGCACGGCCCGCCGGCCGGGACGGCCGGGTCGCTGACCGGTGCTCATGACGCCGGGATTTCCGGATGGCCGGAGGGCCGGATCACGTACCAGTAGCCGCCGTTGACGTCGCCGTCCTGCCCGGTCGCCTGCCCCGGCCGCACGTCACCGGCGTACGTGTACAGCGGCCAGCCATCGTAGGTGACCACGCGCCCGCCCGCCGGGCCGGGATCGGAACCCAGCAGCATCGACTTCACCCCGGGCCCGGCGGCAAGCCTGGCCCCGGACGGCAGCATCAGCGGCGGCCACGTCCCCAGGCAGGAGCCAGTGCAGGTTACCGACCGGTGGTTGTCCGGTGCGAACATGTACAGCGCGTAGCCTCGGCTGTCCACCAGCACGGTCCCGACGCCGGGCAAGGACCGGGCCATGACGGTCACCGTGCCCCCGCCGGTCGCCGTGGCTCCCGCCGCCGAGCTTGACGACGATGATCCCCCGCAGCCGCAGGCGAACAGGATAACCGCTGCCGACACCAGCGCCAGTCCCGCGCGTGCCGGCACCGCCGGATTCCCGCCCGGATCCTCCGGGCGACTCTCTTGCATCGTCGCTGCCCCCTCAGCCCGCTCCTCCGGCCGTCACCGCCTCCCCGCAAGCGCCGGGCCCGCCGCAACTCCCCATGAGGTATGACTACGGTTCGTAGTTGTTAGGGTTGGCTTACCAAACCCTCCCCACCGCGGGATACCCCGCCGGGTTCCCCGGCACACGCAGCAGGACCCGCCGGGCGGTCGCGGGCGTGAAGCAACGAACACCAGTGCTGCCAAATCCACCGAGCTCGTTACGACGTGGCCCTGCGCACCCGGGATCTCGGCTGATCGCGTTGCTGGCTCGGGTGGGGGTCGTTCGGATCCTGGTCCAGTTCGGTGTGGTGCAGGTGATCGGGCTGGGTGTGCCAGCCGGGGGGCAGGTCCGCGGCCAGGGCGCAGTGGACAAACCGGGCAACGCTCATGGTGTGCGCCTGGCTGGGGTTCCACTGCAGCGTGAACGGCACGAGCTGGCGCGGCGCGACCGGGCGGATGACCGTCAGCGTGTGCTTGGCCGCCAGGGACGGGATCAGCAGGATCCAGTCGATCTCGCGCTGGTCGGCCCAGCGCACGGCGGCCAGGTCGGTGTCGGCGAGCTCGATGGCCGGCGGGTCGATGCCCGCGGTGGCGAGCGCTTGGCGCACGGTCAGCGCCCAGGCCGGGAACAGCGCCTCGGCAGCCGTGCCCAGCACCTCGTAGGCGAGGTCGGACAACGCGATCGTGTCGCGGCCGGCCAGGCGGTGGCCGGGGCGCAGCCCGACCACCAGCGGTTCGGCGCAGAACACCTCGGTGGCGATCCCGGCGGGCTCGGGGACCGGGCCGCACGTGAGGGCCACATCGATCTCGCCGGAGGCGATGGCGTCCAGGAGCTTGGGCAGCCACATCCGCTGCAGTTCCACGGTCACCTGCGGCGCTTCCGCGGCGAACAGGCTGATCAGGTGCGGGGCGAGCACCGGGGCAGCGGGCGGGGTGATGCCCAGCCGCACGGTGCCCGCCTCGCCGCCGGCCACCCGGCGCACGGCGGCCTTGGCGGCGGCGACGTCGTCGAGAATGACCTTGGAGCGGCTGAACAACTCGGCGCCGGCGCTGGTGATGGCGACCCGGCGGGTGGTGCGCGTGAACAGCGGCGCGCCGAGCTCGCGCTCGAGACGGCGGATGAGCTCGCTGAGCGTCGGCGCGGCGATGTTCAGCCGCTCGGCGGCCCGCCCGAAGTGCAGCTCGCTGGCCACGGCGGCGAAGGCCTCGAGCTGACGCAGCTCCATCGCACTTCCTTCTACGTGTGCCCTTTGACATCCTCCACCAATAGAAGGTATCTCGTAACTAGTATTTATCAACTAGTATCGAGAGGCCGTGACTAGGAACGTTCGCACCTACGACCACTTCTGCGTGGTGGCGCGCGCCCTCGAGCAGGTCGGCGACCGCTGGAGCCTGCTCGTGATCCGCGACCTTCTCACCGGCGCGAAAAGGTTCACCGACCTGATGGACCGCCTCGGCGGGATCACCCCCAAGACGCTCAGCCAGCGCCTGCGCGAACTCCAGGACGCGGAAATCGTCACCGTCGACCGCCAGCCGGGCCGGCGGGAGGTCTGGTACCGGCTGACCCCAGCCGGAGCCGACCTCCGGCCCGTCATCGACGAGCTCAACTGGTGGGGGCTACGGCACGCCTGGCGCTGGCCCCACCCCGGCGAGCCGCTGCACGGCGAACACCTGCTCCGCTGCGTCACCCAGGCCATCGGCCTTGCCACCGGCGACCACCGGCCAGCACGCTGGCACTTCCGCCTCGACGGCGCGGACTACCTGGCCGAAAACGACGGGCACCAGTGGTCGCTCACCGCCCAGGCACCCTCGGCCCCGGCCGACGTCACGATCACTGCGACCACCCAGTCGCTGACCGCCCTCATCTTCGCCGGGTCAGACCTGGGCGTCGACATCACCGGCGGATCCGCGGCGGTCAACCGATTCCGGCGGCTGATCAGCGCGATGGCGACCGTCGTAAATCCCGCCTAGCACGGGACACCCGCAAAACCGGATGTTCCGTGTCCAGTGATCTCCGTCCTCGGGGCGCGGAGCAGCCAAAGGAACTCACATAGAGTTCGAGCGGTAGCCCAAATAGTCCGCTCTAAGGTGCCCGTCATGAGCGCATCCTCGACGACCCCGTCGCCGGTGACGACTCCACGCCGGGCGCGCGTCGCGAGCCGGACAAAGCTGGACTTCTGGTTTGACGCGGTCATCCTCGCCGCGTACACGGTCGCCTATAGCTATGGATTCACCGGAGTGGTGATCCACGAGTGGCTTGGCATCGGGATCGGGATCGCTCTGCTGCTGCATCTGACGCTGCACTGGGACTGGGTGGTCCGCACGACGAGACGGCTCTTTAGTCCGGGCGGCCACGACAAGGTGATCTGGCTGGTCAACCTGGCGCTGCTGTTCGCCATGACGCTGTGCGTGGCATCCGGGATCGCGATCTCCCGGGTTGCGCTCCCCGAACTTGGCATCACCACCCTGCAGACCCCGTTCTGGCTGCGCCTGCACGTCCTCACCGCGGAGGTGACGGTCGGTCTCGTCCCGGTCCACGTGGCATTGCGGTGGAGATGGATCGCCGGGGTGGCCCGCCGGATGCTGGCATGGCGCCCGCGAGGGCGGTCGCGGTGAAGTTTCTCCGGCAGTTCGCCGCCGTCGTGGCGGTCGTCGCGGTCGTGGTGCTCCTCGGGCTGGCCTGGAACCGGTTCGCCCCCAGTCTCCCGGGAGAGGGCCCGACCGGTGAGGTGCTCGCCGTACGCGGCAATGTAGTCAACGCTCTGCCGGACGGCGTCAACGTCAAGGCGCCACCCGGCGCGCACGGGGTGCTGCGCATCAACGGCGGCGGGACGCCGCGCCTGGATCTTGGGGATCTGCTCCAGCCAGAGAATCTGGCCGTGCTGCGGTACACCGCCGAACTCGAGGCCGCCGTGATCGCGGCCGTGGTGATCGTCAATGCCAGCTACCGGAGCATGCGCCGCCACCGGCGCGCGAAAACTGGCATGCCCCCGCCCGGGGATACCGATGTGAGCTGACGACGTCATTGCTGCGAGCTTCCTCCGGCCGGCCTCCGCCCAAGCGCTCGAACGCGACCAACGCTGTTGGAGCGCCCCGTTCTGGCCCAAAACCCGGGTCAGAGTCACGTCCCGGGCAGGCTGGCGCGTCCAGCAGAGCCGCGTGAGAATGAATGATCTGCGTTGCCGGCCGCGAGAGGACCCGTGACCCGCGGCCACTGGGGGTGAGCCACGATGGCTGGCAGAACGCCATTTCCCTGGCGGCAGATGCGCTATCTCGCGTTCGTCCTCGTCGCCCTTCCCGGTTGCGCCGGCTCGTCCCCGGCGGCTGTCTCCTCGGCCGTCACCCCACCGGAACATGGGGTCGTACTATCCGGTGACTCGGTGGGTTTCGTTCGCTTCGGCGAGTCGCAACAGCAGGCCATGACCGCGCTGACGAGGCTAATCGGCACCACAGCGGGCGGTGTGCAGAGCGCGAAGGGAAACTGCACCGTCGACGCCGCGCTCTACTGGACCAACTTCTCGGTGTACTTCCTCCGGGACCGGTTCGTCGGCTACCAGACCGGCAACAACCTCAATGACAAACGCGAGCCTGTGTTCAACGGGAATACGCCGCAGGGCCTCCGCATCGGCGACTCGCTGGCCGAAGCGCGCATGCTTTATCCCGGCCACGTGACAACGCGTGCCGAGAACGGAGGCGTGTACGCGATCACGACCGCTACGGGCACGATCCGCGGCTACCTGTCGCTCGAGATCTCGAATCCGCCGAGCAAGATCAAGATTGTCTCCATCTCGGCGGGGTCTGTCGGCTGCCCCGCTGCTTCGCCAGGCTGACGGGCTCATCGGCGGTCGGCAGCGGGTGTCAGCCTTTCGTCCAGGGCCGGAGCTTCTCGGGGTTCCGTACCGCCCAGATGTGCTTGATCCGGTCGCCTGCGACGCCGAACGCGAACACCGTCACGACGCCGTCCAGCCGGGCCATCAGGCCGGGCTGGCCGTTGACCATGCGCTCGAGGATTGTCACGTCTCGTGCCAGGTCGATGATCCCGGCGTAGAAGCGCGCGACCTGCTCGGCGCCCTCGATCGGGTGCAGGGCGGCGGTGACGAGACCGCCGCCATCGGCGGTCACGGTGGTGTCGCGGTCGAGGATGTCGATGAGGGCATTGATGTCCCCGGCTTCCCATGCCTTTTTGAAGTTCCTGACGAGGCCGGCCTGGCGGGCTGGCGGGACCGCGGGAACCCGCGAGGCGCGGACGCGGCGGCGGCCCAGCGACGCTAGCTTGCGGCAGGTCGCCGGCGTCCGGCCGGTGATTTCGGCCACCTCGGCGAAGGAGTGGCGGAAGACATCATGCAGGATGAACGCGACGCGCTCGGCCGGGGTCATCGTTTCGAGCACGACGAGGAAGGCAATGCTGACCGACTCATCCAAGGTGATGCGATCGGCCGGGTCGGCGCCTGGGCGCCAGGCAGACCACTCCGCGGGCCCGGGTAGCGGCTCGGGGAGCCATGCGCCCACGTAGGTTTCTCGCCTGGCGCGTGCCGAGCCGAGCATGTCCAGGCAGATCCGGCTTGCGACCGTGGTCAGCCAGGCGCCCGGATTCCCGATGGCTCTCTGTTGCTGCGGGGTCATGGCGTACCAGCGGGCGTAGGTTTCCTGGACGGCGTCCTCGGCCTCGGTCAGCGAGCCCAGCAGGCGGTAAGCCAGATTGATCAGCGCACGCCGCTCGCCCATGATCACGCTCAGGCCCGGCTCAGGGCCGCCACCTCCCGGCTCGGATGGGCTGCTCATGGCACCGGCTCCTCGGTCGCATCTGCCCTCACCAGTCCGACGAGACAGCGGACCGGATTGTGAAGCCTGCGCGTCACTTCACATTCTCGCCGGCTGTCTCGTCGGACTGGTGACACCAGGAACGCCGCTGAGATTCAGGAAAGGCCTCACCATGACCACGCCCGCGACCACCGGCCTCACCTCGCGTCTGCCCGACCCCAACCTGTTCATCCCCGAGTTTGGAGAAATCGCCGGGGCCCTGTACAAGGCCACGGCGAACGGCTCGATCCCGCAGACGACCATCAATCTGGTGCAGCTGCGCGCCGGGCAGATGATCGGCAACACGTACCACACCGTCCGGGTAACCGGCGACCTGCGCAAGGCCGGAGAATCAGAAGAGCGCATCACCGCCGTGGCGTCCTGGCACGACGCCCCCTACTTCACCGAGGCCGAACGGGTCGCGCTGGAGCTCGTGGAGGCCGTCCTCACCCCGAACCCGTTCGGGGAGCGGGTCGGCGAGGACCTGTGCGCCCGGGCATCGGCTCATTACGACCACAAAGCACTTTGGACGCTCACCGTCGCGATCGGCCAGATGTGTTTCTTCATCCCCGTCGCCCTGATCGGCAAGCCGCTCCCTGGTACGGAAGCGCGTTGGAGTAAGTAACGCTCACCCAGGCCCGGGGTGAGGACACGCAGCCGCGCCTCACCCCGGGCACGAACGCGCAGAGCTGGTCGCCTGCCGCACAGA
>JASHOI010000565.1 GCA_030041195.1 Streptosporangiaceae bacterium
CCCCATCCTCCGCTGCTGGTGCCCGAGGCACTGGGCGCCGCCGGGCATCGCCGTGACGGCGAGCTCGGCGCGCTGCTCGCCGCGTGCGACTCGGCCGTCGGAGGGCTGGCTGCTGCCGAGCCCGATCTGATCGTCGTGGTGGGCGGCGCCGCGGCCACCGCGGCCTACGACGGTTCGGCCGCGGGCAGCCTGCGCGAGTACGGCGTCAGCTTTGCCGTCGGCTCCGGTGCGCCGGTGCTGCCGCTCTCCCTGACCCTCGGCTCCTGGCTGCTCCGGCGGGCCGGCCTGGCGGGCGGCCGGGTGCGGTTCCAGGCGGTGGCGCGGGATACGCCGGCCCCCGAGTGCCTGCGGCTCGGGGCCGAGCTGGCCCGGCAGGCGCCGCGGGTGGCCGTGCTCGCGATGGGAGACGGGAGCGGCAGGAGGGCCGTACGCATCGAGGGGGCCGCCGACCCCGAGGCGGCGGGCTACGACGCCGAGGTGGCCGCAGCGCTTGACGAGGCCGATCCGGCCCGGCTGGCCCGGCTCGCTCCGGCGCTCGACGATGAGCTGGTGGTCGCGGGCCGGGCCGCCTGGCAGGTACTGGCCGGGGCCGCCGAAGGGCGGCGGCTAACCGGCCAGCTGCGCCGCGTGGTTGCGCAGTACGAGGTCGGCTACCTGGTCGCCTCGTGGGACGTCATCGGCTAGCCGGCCCGCTCGAAAGTCACATCTGGCCCGGGCCGGTGCTGGAATCCCAGCCGCCACCCGCCTCCCCTGCCCCGTTCATGCCCTCGTCGTAACCGTCTTCCTCGAAGTCGTATTCGTCCTCGAAGAAGTCATCGTCGTCGGCGGTGTCCTGCTGGCCGCCGTAGACGTCGTGGCTGTACCCGTCGTAGTCCGGTGTCGTGAGGTCGTCGGTGTACCTGCCGGTGTCCGGAGTGGTGTTGTCGTCCTGGTAATCGCCGGGTGTCTCGAAAGGCAACCCCATGATCACTCCCCCCGTATGCGCGACCCCAGCGGTCGCGCCGTGTGCACGGGCATACCCTCCGCTGTCACACTGATGCCATGCCGCAGCCAGTGATCGCGATCGTGGGGCCCACGGCGGCCGGGAAGTCTGGGCTCTCGCTGCGGCTCGCCCGGATGCTCGACGGCGAGATCGTCAACGCCGACTCCATGCAGCTGTACCGCGGCATGGACATCGGCACGGCGAAGCTCCCGCCCGCCCAGCGGGAGGGCGTGCCACATCACCTGCTGGACATCTGGGACGTCACCAGGACCGCGAACGTCGCCGAGTACCAGCGGCTGGCGCGGCGGGCGATCGATGCCATCCACGCACGCGGCAGGCTCCCGATCGTGGTCGGCGGCAGCGGGCTGTACGTGCGTGCGGTCATCGACAATCTCGACTTTCCCGGCACCGACCCCGGCCTGCGCGAGCGGCTGGAGCGCGAGCTTGCCGAGGCTGGCCCGGCGGCACTGCACGCCAGGCTCGCGCGCCTTGACCCGGTCGCTGCCGAGGCGATCCTGCCGGGCAACGGGCGCAGGATCGTCAGGGCGCTGGAGGTGCTCGAGCTCTCCGGGCGGCCGTTCAGCGCCACGCTGCCCAGCTACGCGGCCGTCTACGACGCGGTCCAGATCGGCGTGGAGGTGCCAAGGGAGCAGCTCGATGAGCGGATCGCGGCGCGGGTAGCGGGGATGTGGCGGGCCGGGCTCGTGGCCGAGGTCGGCAGGCTGGCCGAGGTGGGCCTGCGCGAAGGCAAGACCGCGAGCCGGGCCCTCGGCTACGCCCAGGTGCTGCGGTTCCTTGACGGCCAGTGGTCGCAGGAGCAGGCCGCAGCGGAGACCGTGAGGGCGACCCGGCGGTTCGCGCGGCGCCAGCTGTCCTGGTTCCGGCGGGACCCGAGAATCACCTGGCTGCCGGCTGACGAACCGGATCTCGCTGGTCGTGCGATGGCTACGATCGGATCATGCGGTTTGCCAAGGGCCACGGAACGGGCAACGACTTCCTGATCCTGCCCGACCCCGACGGCGCCGTGGCGCTGTCACCCGAGCTCGTCGCGCGCCTGTGCGACCGGCGCACCGGGCTCGGAGCCGACGGGATCCTGCGGGCCGTTCGGGCGCCGGCCGCTGGCGGCGCGGCGCCGGCCGGGGCGGCCGAGTGGTTCATGGACTACCGCAATGCCGACGGCAGCGTCGCTGAGATGTGCGGCAACGGGATCCGGGTCTTCGCCCGCTACCTGCTCAGCCACGGCCTGGCGGACGGACCCGATCTCGCCGTGGCGACGCGGGCCGGGCTGCGCCTGGTTCGGGTGGAGCCGGACGGCGAGTTCACCGTGGACATGGGCGCCCCCGCCGTGCACGGTCACGCCGTCGCGGTGATCGGTTCCGGGCGGTACGACGGCCTGGCGGTGTCGCTCGGCAACCCGCACCTCGCCTGCGTGGTGGACCGCCCGGTCGCCGAGTTCGACCTGTCCGTGCCGCCCGCGGTCGATCACGCGCGGTTCCCGGACGGCGCGAACGTCGAAGTGGTACGCGTGCTGGGGGACCGGCACGTGGAGATGCGCGTCCACGAGCGGGGTTCGGGCGCCACGATGTCCTGCGGGACCGGTGCGGTGGCCGCCGCCGTGGCCGCGGCGGCCACGACCGAGGGCGCGATGGCCGGATCGGGGTCGTCCGCGGAAACTGGGCCGCCCGCGGGTGCCGCGCCGTCAGCCGGGGGAGCGGGACCGTCAGCCGGGGGAGCGGGACCGTCGTCGGCGGGCAACGGTCGGGCCCGGCCGCGCGGCGCATGGACCGTGCGGGTTCCCGGCGGAACGCTGACCGTCACGCTGACCGAGACGACCAGCCTGCTCACCGGGCCCGCGGTGATCGTCGCCGAGGGCGAGTTCGACCAGGACTGGCTGACCGCGCAAACGGTCGCCGCAGCCTCCGTCTGACACGCAGCACAGCCTT
>JASHOI010000566.1 GCA_030041195.1 Streptosporangiaceae bacterium
GCCGGCGGCCAGCGCCGCGTCGGCAAGCTCATCCGCCTGGCCGGCCTCGCCGAGCAGCTCGGCCGCCGCGGTGACCGCGGCGGCGACCAGCAGCGGCTGCGCGATCGCTGTGTCCCTGATCTCCTCGGCGTCGGCGCTGGTCCCGTACCTGATCAGGTCGCATCCGGCCAGCTCGGACAGCGCGCCGAGGCGGTCGCCGAATCCGGGCAGCTCCAGCCACCCTCCCAGGAATCCCGGTGTCTGAGCGCCCTGACCCGGGGCGGCGAGGAGAAGCATCTCTCTACCCTGCACTGTAGAAGTTCGCCATATGAATGAGGAAGGGTACGAAGTTCACCGGCAACGCTTTGGAGAAAACCTACAAATCATGTTCCCTTGTGTGCCAGCCGACTGTGCCCCAGGCGGCCGAGGACCACCGCGACCCAGAGCGTGAAGCCGTCCCGGCCGTTGCCCGGGGCCAGGCCGGTGAGCTCGGTCACCCGGCGCAGCCGGTAGCGCACGGTGTTCGGGTGCACAAACAGCAGCCGGTGCGTGGCCTCGAGCGAGTTGCCTTGCTCGAGGTAGGTCATGACGGTGTCCAGCAGCGCGGAGCCGCCGCTCAGCAGCGGCTCGTACACCTCGTCCAGCAGCTGGGCGCGTGCCTCCTCGTCGCCGTCAAGCGCGCGCTCGGCCAGCAGGTCGTCGGACTCCACAGGTCGCGGCGCGTCGGGCCACGCGGCCGCGGCGCGCAGGCCGGCCAGCGCCGCGCTCGCGGACAGCGTGGCCGACTGCAGATCACGGACGACCGGGCCGACCACGACCGGGCCGGCGCCGAACCGCCCGGCGAGCTGCGCCGCCGCCTTGACCGGCTCGTCCGTTCCGCCGAGCACCACGACCAGCCGGTGCCCGTGCACCCCGGCCAGCAGGTCGAGCCTGGCCCTGCGGGCGATGCCGCGCAACTCGTCGATCAGGCCCTCGGGCTCGCTGCCGTCGGCGATGCCCGCGATCACCGCCACCGGGCCGGCCGGCCAGTTCAGCGCCGACGCCCAGGACTGCAGTCCCTCGTCCACCTCGCCGCGGACCAGCGAGTCCACCACGAGCGCCTCCAGCCGGGCGTCCCAGGCGCCGCGTGCCTCGGCGGTGCGCGCGTAGACCTGCGCGGCACCGAACGCGATCTCCCGCGTGTAGCGGAGCACCGCCTCGCGCAGCTCGGCCTCGCCGCCCGGCGCCGCGAGCTCATCCACCTGCGCCTCGACCACGTCGATGATCACGCGCGCCATCTCAACGGTCTGCTGCAGGCTGACCGCGCGGGCCAGTTCCCGCGGCGCGGTGCCGAATACCTGGCCGGCCACGGCCGGACGGCCGCGCTCGGGGTGCTTGATCCAGTCCATGAACGTGGCCAGCGCGGCCTGGGCGACCAGGCCGAGCCAGGACCGGTTTTCCGCCGACATCGCGCGGAACCACGGTAGCCGGGCGTCCATCGAGGCCATGGCCGCGGTGGACAGCTGGCCCATCGACCGCTCGAGCCGTCGCACGGTCTCGTCGCGGACCCGGGCCTTCGGCCTGCCCTCCGCCGGGCTCTGCTGCGTTGCGGTCACCCCGCCAGAGTGCCACGAGCCCGGCGCCGGGGCCGAATGCCGCCCCCCTTGCGCGGAGCGGGCACCCTGGCGCCGCGAACATCGGTAGAATCCCCAAATGTCTGTTTGATGTGATTATTGCCACGCGGGGGGACCATGACGTCGTCGATGCGCATCTGTCTGGCCGTGATCGCCCTGGTCGCCTTAGCGATGCTCGCCGGAGGGCTGGTGGCGGGCTTGCGGGCCGCGGGGACCGCGGCGGCCGGCCCGGCACCGGTCCGCACGGCGGGCCTGGCCCGGCCGGCTTCGGCCCGCCCGCAGGTGCTCGGCCAGCGGCCGGGCTCCGAAGCCATCCCGGTCGCGGACGGCTACTCCTTCGGCACGCTGAACGACCCCGGCGACGCGACGTTCAACGAGCTGCTCGGGATCAACAACCGCGGCCACATCGCCGGCTACTTCGGTTCCGGCGCCGCCGGGCACCCGAACACCGGCTACATCCTGCGCCCCCCGTACCGGCGGGCGAAGTACCAGAGGATCATGTTCCCGGGGTCGGCGCAGACCCGGCTCACCGGCCTGAACAACACCGGGGTGCAGGTGGGGTTCTGGTCGCCGAGCGGCCGCGGAGGCGGCAGCGCCGGGTGGTACCTGGAGAACAGCCAGTTCCACTCCGTCGCGTTCCCGGCCGGCGACCACGCGAACCCGCCGGTGAACCAGCTGCTCGGCGTCAACGATCAGGACGTCGCCGTCGGCTTCTACACCGACGCCCGGGGCCTCGACCACGGGTACACCTACGACATCGCGACGAAGCGGTTCAGCCTGGTCGCGGTTCCCGGCGCGGCCAGCGTGGTCGCCGCGGCGATCAACAACGCGGGCAGCGTGGCCGGGTTCTTCACCCGCCCGGGCGGCCGGACCGAAGGCTTCGTGCTCGCGCCGGGCGGGCAGCTGTCGGTGCTCCGCTTCCCGCGCGCCAGGGCGACGAGGGCGACGGGCATCAACGACGCCGGCGAGGTCGTGGGCGACTACCAGCCCGGCCGGGCCAGCGCGGACACCCGCGGGTTCACCTGGACCAGCGCGCGCGGATTCACCACCGTGGACGGGCCGGGCGGCGCGGTGAGCACGGCGATCAGCGGGGTCAACGACGCCGGCGACCTGGTCGGCTACTACACCGACCGGGAGGGGCACACCGACGGGCTGCTGGCCAGGCCGGACGGCTGAGCCTGGCAGACGCGGCTCAGGCGTAGTGCGACAGCTTGTCGCGCAGCGCCGCGCCGGCCTGCCTAGTCTCGTCGATCAGCTCCTCGCGGCGCCCGGGCTCGAGCCGGTACTCGGGCACCGCCACCGAGATCGCGAGGCAGCGACCCTCGCGGTCCTGCAGGATCGGCGCGGCCACCGCCCAGATGCCGGGGTCGACCTCGGCGTAGCTCTCGCCCCAGCCGCGGATCGCGATCGTCTCCAGCTCGGCCCGCAGCCGGGCGTGCTGCCCGGGCGGCACCGCTGCCGCGATGTAACGCTCCCTCGCCTCCGCGGCGGCGCAGGCCAGCAGCACCTTGGCGCCGGCGCCGGTGTGCAGCGGCATCGCTTTGCCCACCTCGAAGGACAGCCGGACCGGGTGGTCGCACTCGACCCGGTCGACGCACACCGCGGCGTCCCCGATCCGGCGCAGTACCAGCGCGGTCTCCCTGGCCGCCGCCGCGAGCCGCTCCAGGCCGGGGCGCCAGATGTCGGCCAGCTCCACGGTCGACCTGGCGACGTAGCCCAGCATGATCGCCTTCGGCCCGAGCTGGTACCTGCTGTCGCCCGCCACCTCCAGCAGCTCGTAGGCCTTGAGCAGGCTCACCAGCCGGTACACCGTGCTGCGCGGCACACCGATCGCCTCGCTGAGGCCCTCCACCGTGTGCGCGGGGCGCTCGGTGCTGAACTGGTCGAGCAGCGCGAGCATCCGCTGGATGCTCTGGGTGCCGCCCGGCGCTTGACGGGCCGCCGCTGCTGTGGCCGGCTTTTCAGTAGACCCGCTTAAGCGGCCTGATGTCGGGAAACTCGGCATTGCGCCCCTTGACGCCCCACAGGACGAAATTTAGGATTATCGCAAATTGAGATCATATTCTCACCATGTGAGAGCGAGGTCAAGCGGGTCCGTTCAGCGTCTGTCCAGGAGAGCAGGTAAGCCATGGCAACCAACGTGCGCGTCTACCTCCTCGACGGGGGAACGCTCGTCATCGACGGATATCACCTCTACTGGAACGCCGGCCCGGGCGGCCCGGTTCGGTTCCCCTGCTACAGCGTGCTCATCGAGCACCCCGACGGGCTGTTCCTGTTCGACACCGGCTACGACCTCGAGCACGTGAACAAGGTCCTGCCGTTCGAGCAGCCGCAGCAGACCCCAGACCAGAGCATCCCCGGCCAGCTGAAGCTCATCGGCCACAGCCCGGCCGACGTGACCCACGTGCTCAACTCGCACTATCACTTCGACCACGTCGGCGGTAACAAGTTCTGCCACAGCGCGACGGTCCTCGCGCACGAGAAGGAACTCGCCGCCAGCCACGATCATCAGCCGTTCGAGCGGCTCGGCTACTCGGACCTGAGCTTCGACGAGATCGGCCCCAAGTACGAACTGCTGACCGGCGACACCGAGATCGCCAGCGGCCTGCACGTGTTCGAGACGCCGGGGCACACGGCCGGGCACGTCAGCCTGATGGTTGAGCTGTCCGGGCGGCGGCCGATGCTGTTCACCGGCGACGCCATCTACACCAGGCAGAGCCTGGAGAGGATGGTCATCGCGGGGTTCCATCTTGATCCAACGGCGAGCGTGGCCTCGATGCGGCGGCTGGCCGCGCTGGCCGAGGAGCACGACGCCGAGCTGTTCTACTCGCACGACGCCGACTCCTACCGGGACTGGCTGAAGGCGCCCGCGTTCTACAGCTGACCGGCACCGCTACCTGGAGGTGTCATGGCAACACCGGGCGGCATCTACGAGATCCTCGGGCGTGACTTCCTCAGGCCGGAGAACCGGTACCTGAGCACGCCGCTGATCCGCCTGATCACCTCGGGCCGGCTGCCCAAGGAGGCGCTGAAGGACTACGCGATCCTGCGGTGGCCGTTCCAGGCCAGGGCCGACCTGCCGATGATGATCACTCACGTCGCGTTCCTGGCGGGCGACGACGCGCATCATCTGCTGGAGAACGCGTTCGACGAGATCCTGCGGCCGGCCGGCGAAGGCGATCACCCGGGCCTGTGGGTGCAGTTCGCCAGGAGGCTGGGGGCGACCCAGGGGGACCTCGACGAGGCGGCGGCGAACCCGCTCGCCGAGGTGGCCGGGTTCCCGCTGACCATGACGTATTTCTGCCGCCGCAGCGCGGAGGAGGGCCTGGCGTCGTGGTACGCCGATGAGGAGCAGCTGCCCGAGGTGCACGGCGCCACCGCGCTGGCGCTGCGCAAGTACTACGGCTGCGACGACGAGACCATTGAGTACTTCGTCGAGCATGTGCGGGCCGACATCGTCCATTCCGACGCCAACGAGGAGCTGCTCGCGCACTACTGCAACACCCCGGAACGCATCGCCAGGGCCCGCCGGGCCGCGGTCGCGACGCTGTGGGCGTGGCGCGAAATGCACCAGGGGATCCAGCGCGAGCTCGAACGCCGCTATCCGGCGATCGCGGCGGCGTGAGCCCATGCTGCCAGGCAGGCGCGTGCTCGCTGCGGCGGCCGAGCTCTACGCGATCGAGCTCGGCGAGGGGCCGCCGCTGCTGTTCCTGCACGGCGTGACCGCCAACGCGTACGTCTGGCAGCCGGTGCTGGAGCTGCTCGCCGACTCCTACCACTGCGTGGCGATCGACCAGCGCGGCCACGGCCGCAGCGGGGTGCCGCCGGACGGGCGGTTCGACGCGGCGGCGTACGCCGGGGACGCGGCCGACGTGGCCGGGCTGATCGGCGGCGGCCGGGCGGTGATCGTCGGCCACTCGCTCGGCGCCCGCAACGCGATCGCGGCCGGCGCGATGCGCCCGGGCGCCGTGGCCGGGGTCGTCGCGATCGAGTTCACCCCGTTCATCGAGCAGGCGGCCTTCGACGCGCTTGACGCCCGGGCGGCCGGCGCGCCCGCGAGCTTCGCCGGCGCCGGGGAGGTGACCCGGTACCTGTCCGGGCGCTATCCCCGGCTGCCGCAGGACGCGCTGGCCCGCCGGGCCTCCG
>JASHOI010000567.1 GCA_030041195.1 Streptosporangiaceae bacterium
CCCGGCCGCGCCGCGCCGGGCGGGCGGCGGCCTGCTCGGCGCGGCCAATCAGGCCGACCATCTCCGCTGGCGTCGCGGCTGACAGGGCGGTGTCGCGGCGGGCGCCGGGCAGACGGCGGTACGCCCGGTAGCAGTTTTGCGGTGCCAGCCATATCACGATCCAGCCGCGGAACTGCGACCGCAATCGGGCCGCTTCCCGCCAGCAGGCGTCGTCCTCCTGCCGGGCGGCCTGGCTGCCGGGCCTCACCGGGGCCGCCCCGGGCGGGTCTTGCAGCCGACCCCGGCATAAAACACCGCCGGGCCGGGCCGCGGGCCGATGTGATCGGGCCGCCACTTCGAGACGTTCACCAGTCCCGGTGCCACCATGTCCAGCCCGGCGAAGAAGGCGGCGATCTGCTCGCGGGTGCGGGCGGTGCCCGGCGCGGATGCGCCGTTGTAGACAGCCTGAGCCTCCCGGGCGGCATCACCGGAAAGATGGTCGGCGGTGACGTGGGAGATCACCAGGTAACTGCCCGGGGCGATCAGGTCCTTGTAACAGTTCACCACCGCCCACGGGTCTTCGTGATCTTCGGTGAAGTGCAGAACCGCGACGAGCAAGATCGCGACGGGCTCGGCCAGGCTGATCAGGCTCCGGACCGTGGGCCGGGCCAGCAGTTCCCACGGCCGGCGCAGGTCGCTACGGACCACCGCGGTCGTTAACGAGCCGCCGAGCAGTGCCTCAGCGTGCCGCACCACCACCGGGTCATGATCCACGTAGACCACCCGGGCCATCGGCACGCAGCCGTGCACGATCTCATGGACGGCACGGGCGCTGGGCAGCCCGGCGCCGATGTCGAGGAACTGGCGGATCCCGGCTTCCTCGGCCAGGAACCGGACCGCCCGGCCCAGGAACGCCCGGTTCTCCCGTGCCGCAACTGCCGCGCCCGGTACGGCCTCCAGTAGCATCGTGGCAGCCTGCCGGTCGGCAGCGAAGTTGTCCTTCCCGCCCAGCAGCACGTCATAGACCCGCGCCACGTTCGGGACATTAGGGTCGAAATCCTGGCGCAGGAGCAATCGCCCGCTGCTGGTGTGCCCAGTCGCCGGGACCGCGTATGGTTCGTTCACCTGGTGCCCCCCGTAGCACAGAGATGGCCCGCTTATTGGGGCTGGCATGCTTCTACCTCCGCAGTGATGACCGCACGGATGCGGCGTTCCTGTTGGCGATGTCTCGGCTCGTCAGGCTTTCGTTCAGCGGCTACGCTCGTGTCGAGTGAATGCCTCGGTGCCGTGTTGCCGGAAGGGGATACGTGAGGACGCGGATGTGGCCCCACAGGCTGCCAGTGAGGGCTGCATGACTAGTGAAATGCCGTTCTGGGCGGTTCGCCTCCGTGAGGAGCGGCTCCGAAGGCTGTGGAGTCAGAAGATCATCGCGGCGCGTCTTCGTGACGCCGCTAATGAGTACACGCGCGCGCAACTGCCCAGCATTGAAAACATCAAAAGGCGCGTCCGCTGTCACGAGGCCGGGGCGAACTACCCCGGCGATTTGTATATCGAGTTGTATTGCCGGGCGTTTGGTCTCACCCGCGAAGCGTTGTTTGGCCCATCGCCTGGGCCAGGCCCAGCAAGCGAAGCTGCGGTCCCGACTGAGCAGGATGCGGTTGGGCTCGCGACATGGATCACTGCCAGCAATACCAGTGACGAGGCGATCAGTCAGATCGATGGGGCGCGGGCCGCTCTGGCAGAGGCACATACGCGGCTGCCGCCTGGGTGTGTGCTCGCGGATGTTATGCGCCTTCATAACCAGGTTCATGGTCTTATGAATGGCGGGCGGCAGCGGTCGCGACAGGCGCGTGAGTTGTTCCGGATTGATGCGGATCTGCTCGCGCATGCAAGTCTCCTGCTGGACGACATCGATCATGACAGGGCCGCCAGGGCGCACGGTGAGACGGCGGCCTTGTGCGCGGAAGAAGCCGGTTACAGTCCCGCGTTCGCGTTGAGCGCGCAGGCCAAGACCGCGCGCTGGCAAGGCGTTCGTCTTGGCAGGCGGGACGGGGCGCGGTATTTTGCTCGCTCAGCAGACCTGGCCCGGCAGGGTTTTGAATGCAGCCCTCTGGGTGCTCCGGTGCGGGTGCTGCTCGCTAATCAGGAGGCCAGCGCGTCGGCGTTGCTTGGTGACGCGCTGCGCGCCCGGCGGGCGCTGCGGGATGCTCAGGAAGCAGCGTCGCGGCTGGCGGACGGGGATTCTGGGCTATCCACCTGGTCATGTCCCGCTTCGCGGCAGGCTCTGTATGCGTTGTCGGTGGCGATCCGGTTGCGGGACCCGGATGGGGCGTTGCGCGCGGCACAGATGGCTGACAGCGCGTGGGCGTCTGGTGCGCCGTGGCTGTATGGAGTCTGGTCGTTGATCCGGATCGGCGCAGGGATCGCCTACGTTATGAAAGGGGACCTTGATTCGGCCGCTGGGCAGATTAATGCGGTTACTGCGCTTGCGCCGGCATTCCGTATTTCCACCATTACTGGATATCTCGCTGATTTTGCCTCGCTGCTAGGGCAAAGGCGGTTCGCCAGCAACGACACGGCTCGGGCGCTGCTAGAGCAGATCGCGGCGTTTACAGCGGCGGCAACTCCGGATATGGCTGGCGGCGGGGAAGAGCGATGAGCCCACTGCCGGTGCAGATGGAAGATCACTGGGTGACACCGCCTGGAGTGGATACGACCCGGTCACAGCTGATGTGGCTCATGCTCTTTGGCGATGACCCGCAGGTCGTCGGCCTGGCCCGGCTTGGGCAGGCCAGGCTTGCGGGGTTGGCGGGCCTCGACTTGGTACCCCAGGAGTGGCTGCACATGACGACGCTGATCGCCGGATTCGCCGACGAGATCATGCCGCAGCAGGTGGATGTTATGGCCGCTCAGGCGCGTCGACTGCTGGCGGGCGTTGCGCCGGTGACGATCACGCTGGCCCGCGTTCTGTACCATCCGCGTGCTGTCATGCTGGCCGCGCAGCCGCCGGAGGTCCTGGAACCTGTACTGCGGGCGGTTCAGCAGGCTACGCGCATTGGCACCGGGCAGGAGGGCAAGCTGCACTATGAGCCGTGGACTCCGCATATCACGCTGGCCTATGCCAATTCGGCTCGCCCGGCGGCCCCGGTGATTGAAGCTTTGGGCCGGGAGTTGCCCAGGCAGCGCGTCACCATTTCGTCGATCAGTCTTGTGTCTCAGGCGCCGGAACAGTTGTGGACCTGGCGCCTCGTGACGGAGGTGCCATTCGGCAACCAGTCGGTGTGCTAATTTCCGGCTTGCTGCGGCCCGCATTGGAGTGGAGCTTGAGAGCGGTCTTCCGCATCAGCAGTATTCGCTCGCCGCTGTCGTCGAGGACTACGGTCATGGCGCAGCGGCGCATCCGGAAAACGTACTGGGTGAACTGCACTCCGTTGGGTAGCTCGACGTCGGCCAGGCTGATGCGGATGTGCGGGGTGTCGTCCACTAGGCGTTCGCCGTGGATTAGCCACTTCGGCGGGTCCGTCACGTACTGACAGTACCGGCTGGGGCAGTTGGCGCATCTGGGATAAC
>JASHOI010000568.1 GCA_030041195.1 Streptosporangiaceae bacterium
GGCCAGCACCTGCTCGAGCGTCGCGGCGCCGCTGCGCACCAGCGCGGCGATCCCGGCTTCGGCCAGCATGTGCGCCGCGTAGTCCCAGTCCCCCGCCTCGGCCGCGCTGCGCAGCGCGTCGATGGCCTGGTCATGTGCTGCGTGCCAGCGCGCGGCCCGGCGCAGCAGGATCGGGACCTCGTGCGGGATCTCCCTGGCGCGCTCGGCGGCGAGCACGTCGCGGAGCAGCGGGTGGTAGCGGTACCCGGCGTGGTCGTTGCCGAGCGCCTCCACGAAACTGTTTTCCCTGCTGAGCCGCTCCAGCGTGCGGCCGCCGCCCGGCTCGCCGGTCAGCGCGTCGGCGAGGTCGCCCGACATCTGCTCGGTGACGCTGGTGCGGAGCATGAACAACCTGGTCTCCGGCGGCTGCCTGCCGAGCACCTCGTCCCAGAGATAGTCGGTGACGAGCGGCTCGTCACCGGCGATGTCGGTGATCCGGCCGCCCTGCCGCACCTGGGCGCGGGCGCTCATGGCCGCCAGCCGGAGCCCGGCCATCCAGCCCTCGGTGCGCCGGAGCAGCTCGTCCCGGGCGAACGCGTCGACCTCGAGGCCGAGCATCGCGAAGTAGGCGTCCGCCTCGTCGGCCGTGCAGGCCAGGTCCGACGCTGTCACGTCGGCCAGGTCCCCGGACACCCGCAGCCTGGCCAGCTGGAGGGGCGGCGGGCAGCGCCCGCTGAGGATCAGCCGCAGGGTCGGCGGGGCATGCCTGATCAGCAGGTCGAGGCCGGCCAGCACCGGGCCGTCCGCCAGCTCGTGCACGTCGTCGAGCACCAGCGTCGCCGGCTCGGTCAGCTGCTGCGCCGCCTCGGCGACGCGCAGCGGGAGGCCGTCGGCGGCGGCGTCTTGCAGTGCCTGGGCCGCGTCGGCGGGGACCGCGCCAGCGCGCGCCAGCGCAGCCTGGACATAGCCCCAGAACCTGGCCGGATCCTGGTCTTCGGCATCCAGCGTCAGCCAGGCGATCCGGCGGGTCGCCGGGGCCGCTGACGCCCACGATCCGCAGGCGACGGTCTTCCCCGCGCCGGCCGGCCCGGACACCACGGTCACCCGGTGCCCCGCCGCGTGTTCGACCAGGTCGATCACGCGGCCGCGGCGCAGGATGGCCAGGCTCAGCCGCGGTATCCGCAGCTTGTCAGCGAGAATTTCCGGCCCCTCGGCGGCCGCCGGCTTGAGCCGGCGCGCGGCAACGGGCCCGCTGGTCGTGCTCGACATGCCCCCCCCGTCGGGCAACCGGCCTGCAGGAACGAGCGGAAGGTCGAGAAACGCTGCCTGCAGGCCGAATGTGCGGCTCGCAACCCCTTGACCGGCCTACCCGCGGTTGAGCGCCGCCAACCGCCGAGCCGCCGCCGAGCTCACCCGGCCAGGGTGACGCCTGCCTGCGCATATGTCTTTAGCGTTCGGGCGTTGCGGCCGGCCCGCGTCAACGCGGGGCCCCGGGCGGCGACGCGGCCGTGGGGCGGCGAGGCGGCGGCCAGAGGAACAGGTCAGCGCACGAGCGAGCTCTCACCGGCTCGGCCGCGGCGGCATATGGCGGCGGGCGGCCGGTGTCTGCCCCCGATCGGCGCGGGATACCCGGGGCAGCCTTGATCACCCCGTCCGGATGATGCAGGTGTCCCTGGCTGTCCGTACCGTCACGTGTAGTGAGAGACCGGGCACATCCGGCTACGCACTGGACAGCAGGCAACCCGCACGCCGCCCGGTGAACGGCATACGGCGCTCGCGGGGCCGGAGCCGCGAGCACCCGACTCGCGGCCGGCGAGAAAGGGGGGCTGCTCATGAGCAGTGCACAGGACCGACCAACGGGGACGGCGGGCGCCGGGACGACGGGCTCGACCGAACCGACCGGTACCGGCGTGCCTGGCCAGCGTGGGGCGCACCGGAGCACCAGCTACGAGGAGACGTACCGCGAGTCGGCCGACTACGACCGGCACGAGGGCAGGACCGCGGCCCGGATGGGCGGCGCAGGCCTGGCCGCGGTACTGATGATCTTCACGGGTCTCGTGGGCTTCTTCCAGGGAATCGTGGGGCTCATCCACGGAGCGTTCTACGTCGTACACCCGAACTACGTCTTCACCGTCGGCCCGTGGGGCCGGGGGCTCACCCAGCTGATCCTCGGAGCCGTGGTGTTCGCGGCAGGCGTGTGCCTGCTCCTCGGCATGACGTGGGCCAGGGTGGTGGGCATCGTGCTCGCCGTGCTCTACGGCGTCGCGAGCTTCCTGTTCCTGCCGTGGTACCCGATCTGGGGGATCATCCTGATCGCCCTGAACGTGTTCATCATCTGGGCCCTGACAACGATGGGCAGACACCGCCGGGTCGCCTGACCGGCGGAACCGCGCACGAAGCTCCGGCCACAGCGGCCGGAGCTTCGTCGTGCGTGACCGGTGCTCAGCCGACCAGATGCCTGGCGCTCAGCGCGTCAACCGCCGCGGCGGCCTCGGCCAGCGCGACGTGGCTGGCGGTCAGCGGGTAGTTCCCGGCCAGCCGCGTGCGCAGCGGGTCGTACTCCTCGGCCAGCAAGCCGACGTCGTTGCGCAGCTCGAGCAGGTGGGTGAACACCTGGCGGGCCTGCGCGCCGCGCCCCATCGCCGCCGCGGTTTGCGCCAGCCAGAACGTGGCCGGCAGGTAGCCGCCATCGGCCGGCGGCATCCCGTCCAGGCTGTCCTCCAGGTCCCGCTCGTACCGCAGCAGCACCCCGCCGCGGTCCAGCTTGTGCTCGATGCCGGAGACCGTGCCGCGCAGCCGCTCGTCGTTAGGCGGCAGGAACCCGAGCATCCCGAGGCGCAGCAAGCTGGCGTCCGCTCCCGGGTGTTCATAGGCCTGAACGAACGCCGCGGTGCCGGTGTCGTAGCCACGGTCGAGAACGTCGGCCCTGACCTCGGCGCGCAGGGCGCGCCACCGGTCGGCCGGTCCGGGATCGCCGAACCGCTCGATCATCTTGACGGCCGCGTCCGCGGCCGCCCAGACCATGACCTTGGAGTGCACGAACTGGCGCGCCGGGCCGCGCACCTCCCAGATCCCGGCGTCCGGCTGGCGCCACGTCGTCTCCAGGTGGGCCAGCAGCTCGTCGGCGTCCCACGGATCGTGCGACCCGTTCAGGCCGGCCATCCGGATCGCCAGCCGCGCGGTGAGCACCTCGCCGAACACCCCGAGTGGCGGCATGGCGGTGGCCGCGTTGCCGATCCGCACCGGCCGCGCCCCCTCGTAGCCGGGCAGCCATTCGAGCTCGATCTCCGGCAGCCGGTGCTCTCCGGCCAGGCCGTACAGCTCCTGCACGCCGGACGGCTTGCCCGCCACCGCGTGGCTCATCCAGTCGAGCAGGCCGACGGCCTCGCCGAGCGCCCCGGCGCGCAGCAGCACCCGGAGCGCGGCCGCGGCGTCCCGCAGCCAGCAGTACCGGTAGTCCCAGTTCCGTGAGCCCGACGCCTGCTGCGGCAGCGAGGTGGTGGGCGCGGCCACAACCCCGCCGGTCGGGGCGTAGGTGAGCGCCTTGACCGTGATCAGGGACCGGATCACGGCCTCGCGCCACTCGCCCTCGTAGGTCAGGCCCGCCACCCAGCCGCGCCACCAGCGCTCGGTCTGGTCGATCAGCGCCGGGACCAGCGGCGGGTCCGGCGGGTCGTCCCGGGAGCTCCGCCAGACCACGGCGAACGGCACCTTGTCGCCCTGGCTCACCGTGAGCTCGGCGGTCGCGGTGCCCCGGGCCCGGCGCACGTGCGCCGGGCCGAACAGCCACAGCGTCTCCGAGCCGGCGACGATGCGGTGGGCCCCGGCGTCCCGCAGCACCCGTGGTTCCGCCGATCCGTACTCGAAGCAGGCGGCGAGCGTCATCCGCAGGTCCACGGTGCCGCTGACGCCCTCGATCATCCGGACCAGGACCGGGTCGGACTCGCGTGGCGGCATGCAGTCCACCAGGCGGGCGGTCCCCGAGTCCACGGTGAACTCGGTTTCGAGCACCAGCGTGTCCGGCCGGTAGCGGCGCTGCACCAGGCTGTTGCCGCCGGCCGGCCCGATCCGCCAGTGCCCATGCCGGTCTTCCCCCAGCAGCCCGGCGAAGCAGGCCTCGGAGTCGAACCTCGGCAGGCAGAGCCAGTCGATCGATCCGTCCCTGCCCACGAGCGCCGCCGTATGCAGGTCGCCGATCAGCCCGTAGTCCTGGATCGGTAGCGACATCGGCAACCCTCCGCTGGCGGCCCTGGGCGAAGCTCGGCGCACCCCCGGTCAGCCCATCGCGGCAGTCTGCTGCGGCCGGCCACCGGTGTCGTCATCCCTGGCAGGTGAGTAACGCCCGGCGGGCTAGAGGCGCAGGTAGGGACCGTCGGCGGAGCTGAGCTCGCGGTGGGTGCCGCGCGCCGTGACCTTCCCACGGTCCAGCACGACGATCTCGTCCACCTGCTCCAGCCCGGCGAGGTCGTGGGTGATCAGCAGGGTGGACCGGCCCGCGGTGACGGCGAGCAGGTCGGCGGTCAGCGCGGCGGCGGCCTCGGGGTCGAGGTGGGCGGTCGGCTCGTCCAGGATCAGCAGGTCCGGGTCGGCCAGCAGCGCCCTGGCCAGGGCCAGCCGCTGCCGCTCGCCGCCGGACATCGCGGCGCCGCGGGCGCCGACCCGGGTGCCCAGGCCCTGGGGCAGCGACTCGATCCAGGGCAGCAGCCTGGCGCTGGCCGCCGCGGCCGCCAGTTCCTCGTCGCTCGCGCTCGGCCGGGCCAGGCGCAGGTTGTCCCGGACCGTCGCGTCGAAGATGTGCGGGTCCTGGGGGCAGCCGCCGATTACGGTCCGCACGTCATCGGCGGCGAACGCGGCAAGGTCCTCGCCGTTGAGCGTGAGGATCCCCCGGACCGGGTCGCAGAACCGCAGCAGCACGGCGGCCACGGTGGACTTGCCGGCGCCGTTGGGGCCGACCAGCGCGACCCTCCGCCCCGGCCGCAGGTCAAGATCGACCCCGTCCAGCGCGAGCGGTGCGCCCGGCTGGTAGCGGACGCTGACGCCGAGCAGCCGTACCCGCATGGGGCGGGCCGGCAGCGGGCGGGGCGACCGAGGCTCGGTCACCGGGTCGGGCGCGTCCAGCACGGCGCCGATCCTGGCGGCCGAGCCGCGCGCGGCGCTGAGCTGCAGCGCCGCCGCTGGCAGCGCGTTCACGGCCTC
>JASHOI010000569.1 GCA_030041195.1 Streptosporangiaceae bacterium
TCCGGTGGACACGGCGGTGCCCGGGCACACGCGCAACCTGTTCCCCGGCGTCGCATCGCTCTTCGCCGAGCACGGCTTCCGCGTCGTGGCCCGGCGCAAGCCGGACCGCCCGGTGATGCGGAAAGAGCTCAGCACGCCGGTCCCCATCACCTCACCTGGTCGCCCGGTTCCGGTTAGGAAGCGCCGATGATCAGCACACAGATTTGATCTTGGCATGGGGCCCGTTTTCAGGCTCTGGCGCGGGCGATAGGGGCCGCACCGCCAAGTACGCATGCGTTGGCGTTGCGGCCCGGCCGCCCGCCGACTGGGATTTTGAAGATCTAGGAGGATCGCGTGCAGATAGGTCTCGCAGCGCAATAACCCGTTGGTTTGCGTCATCACGCTTGCCGGCGCGGCGTCACAGCGACTGGCCGGCTCCGGTGCCGATTCGCCCATCCGCGACAAACCCGGCGCCGCGCCCGCGCCCCAGCCCGTCGCCTTCGCGCCCCAGCCCGCCACCTAAAAGATCTAGGAGGATCCGGGGCAAATACCGCACGCGAGGCTCCTAGATCTTCGGCGAACCCCGCCGCGGATCCGGAAACCGGCCGTCGGCCCACACCTGATGCGACGGCGGTCACCACATCGCCGCTAGAGCCCGAGAACAGGCCCGCCACCAAGATCAAACCGCCGAGTTAATCATCTACGAGGCCTAACGCCGGCCCGGAGGACGACGACACGGCCGGGCCACTCGCGCTCGAGCCCAGATAACCCCTGCTCCGCGTGCGCACAGGCACGGGTTCGGCGATCCACCGTGCGCCCGGCTGAAGATCAAAAGCGTTGACATCTAATGCTCGATAAGTATACTTCGTACTTTAGACAGGAGACGCGTGATGAACCGGGAGCCGTCAACGCCTGGCGGGCAAAGGGTGCATCAGGGCTCCAGACGCGCTGAATAGGGGTTGGGGCTCACACATGACCTCGCCGTCGGGTCAGGCAGCGACGACGTACCTCAGCGCGCAAGAGGACGCGTATCAAAAGCTCCGCACCTGGATCGTGCACGGGCCGCTGCAGCCCGGCGAGCTGCTGCGCGACGCCGACATCGCGGAGCTCCTGGGCGTCAGCCGGACGCCGGTGCGAGAAGCGCTGATTCGCCTGACCCAGGAAGGGCTGGTGGAATCAGCTCGCGGGCGCGGTACCCGGATCGCCGACCTCAACCTCGAACGGGCGCCCCACCTCTACGCGACCGGGGCCGTGCTCGACGCTTACGCCGCCAGGACCGCAGCGGCGCTGCTGACCGCCGAAGACCTGGCGGAACTCACCAACCTGCTTGAGCAGATGGAGCGGACAACCGAGCCGCAGGCCCTGAGCACCGTCGATGCGCAACTGCACGCCGTCTACTACCGGCGAGCCGGAAACCCCGTGCTGGTCGAGCTTCTCCATGACATCGACGGCGAGCTGGTTCGTGTCGAACGGCACGCGTGGGGATACCAGGCCGTGCGCATGGAGGCATACGAGGAGCACCGAACGATTATCGAGGCGCTGAGAGAGGGGGATGGTGAGGCGGCATCCCGGGCCGCCCAGCGGAATTGGCTCCGTTCATGGGAACGCATCGCCGAGCGACTGACGGACTCGAAAGCTGACCAGAAAAAATAACCACCTGGGATCTGAAGAGGTATGTGACATGACAAAGCGTTCGCGGTGGCTGACTATAAGACATTCATGGCTGGGCACCGGCATGCTCGTGACGTTCGCCGCACTGCCGCTGGCCGCGGCGGTCGCGGCGTGTGGGTCTAGCGGGGCCGTCGCGACCGCCAAGCCGAGCGAGCTGACGATCGGGCTGGACAACGCGCCGGTGAGCCTCAACCCGGCACTGGACGTGACGGAGTCGTACATGACCGTGCGGCCATTGACGAATGCCGCACTCATCCACGAGAACCAGAATGGGACGTTCAGCCCCGAGCTGGCCACGTCCTGGGGTTACGTGGGATCGGGCGACAAGACATTCGAGTTCACGCTCCGTCACAATGCCCGGTTCTCGGACGGAACGCTCGTGACCGCGCAGGCCTACAAGACATGGCTCACGTACTACAACAAGGTCGACGGCGGCCTTACATTTGTCAATTTCGGCACCCATCCGATTGCGTCAATTTCCACCATCGGGGAGTGGACCGTCGTCATCCACATGAGCTTCCCCAACCCCGGCGTTGTCTGGGCGCTGTCGGATGCCAACAACACGGCGGCCATCGAGTCGCCGAAGCTGGTCGCGGATCCGTCGGAGATGGCCACCGAAACCGACGGGGCTGGCCCTTACGTACTTGACACGGCGGAGTCGGCTGCGGGCAGCATCTATACCTATGTTCCGAACAAGTACTACTACGACAAGGCGGCGATCCGCTTCAAGAAGATCGTCGCGCGCGTGATCACGACACCGTCGACGATGCTTGACGCCGTGCGAACCGGCCAGGTCCAGTTCGCCTACGGCAACGCGACGACGGCCAAGGCGGCGTCGGGCGTCAGCGGGGTCAAGGTCGAGGCCGCGCCGACTCAGGCGTACGTCCTGAACCTGGACAACGGCGGATCGATCAGCTCGCCGCTCGCGAACGTCAAGGTCCGGCAGGCGCTGAACTACGCGCTCGACCGCAGCGCGCTCGCGTCCGGCCTCACGCTGGGATACGGCGGGCCGTGGTCCGAGCCGGTCAGCTCGAACGGGCTGGTCGCCAGCCTCGAACACGCGTATCCGTACGATCTGGCAAAGGCGAAGGCGCTCATGGCCGCCGCCGGCTACGCCAAGGGCTTCACGGTGCAGGCGCTGGGCGAGGAAGGGACGCAGACGACGATGGAAGCGGTCGCCCAGCAGCTCAAGGCCATCAACGTCACGCTGAACCTGTCGTTCCCGACGACCTCGGCGCAGTGGGACAGCGAGATCGAGGCAAACAAGACCTATGGCATCACGCTCGCCGGGATGAACTTCAGCAGGAACGCGTACGAGAACTACTTCACGTACTTCGCACCGCAGTCGTTCTACAACATCACCACAACCTGGAGCGACCCGGTTCTGCAGTCGCTGGCGGCGCAGGGCGCCAGCAGTTCGAGTTCCAGCTACTGGCAGCAGATAACGTCGCGCGTGGTGGCGGAGGCGTACATGGCCCCGATGTACACGACCGACGCGATCTACTACGTAAGCAAGAACCTGCAGGGTGTGGACCCCACCGACGTGAAGGAGTACCCGAATGCGCTCGACTGGTACTGGTCGTAGCGATAGCGACGGCACGACGTGGGCGCGGATGACGGACGCGAACGAGACGTGACGGGGCCGCCCCGGTCACGGCGCGGGCTCGCCACCGCGTGGACGAAGGCGCCGTTGCTCCAGGCGATCATCCGGCGCGCGCTGAGATCGGCGGTCTTGCTGCTCGTCGTTTCGGCGCTCACCTTCGTCCTCACCTCGCTGACACCGGGCAACGCCGCCGAGCTCATCCTCGGCAGCAATGCGACGCCCACCGCGCTTGCGCACCTGCGCCAGGAGCTGGGTCTGAACCTGCCGCTGTGGGAGCAGTACTGGCACTGGGTTGACAAGGCCCTGCACGGCAACCTCGGGCACTCGCTGTTCATCGGAGGAAGCGTCTCGGGCCTGGTCGCCAACCGCCTGCCGGTCACGCTGTCGCTGATGGCCGGGGCGCTGATCATCAGCACGATCGTCGGCGTCGGGCTCGGCGTGCTCAGCGCGATCGCGGGGCCGGTGCTGGGACGCACGGTCGGCATCCTGTCGTGGCTGGGGTATTCGGTCCCCGCGTTCTGGCTCGCGGGCATCCTGATCGTCGTGTTCGCGGTGAACGTCCGGCTGTTTCCGGTGTCCGGCTACGTGTCGCCGGCGAACGGGATCGGACCGTGGGCGCAGTCCCTGGTGCTGCCGGTCGCCGCGCTCTCGGTCAGCGGGATCGCCGGCATCGCCAAGCAGACCCGCGAAGCGATGCTCGACGCGCTCAGCAGCGAATACGTTCGCATGGCACGGGCGAACGGCATAGGCATGAGGTCGATCGTGCTGCGGCACGCGCTGAAGAACGCTGGCGGGCGCGTGGTAACGATGGTCGGCCTGCTGGCCGTCTCCCTGCTCGGCGGTACGGTGCTGGTCGAGACCGTCTTCTCGCTGCCGGGGCTGGGCTCGCTGCTGTTCACCGCCGTCCAGGAGCACGACTTGCCGGTTGTGCAGGGTGTCGTCATCTGCTTCATGATTTTCATCGTCATCATCAACTTCCTGGTTGACATCGCATACCGGTGGCTGAACCCGAAGGTCGGCCTGCGATGAGCTCCATCGCGCCGAGCGCGGCGGTCGAGAGCTTCGAGGAGCCGCAGGCAGCACCCCGATTCGCGAAGCGGCTGCTGCGCCGGCCTTCGGCCCGCGTCTGCATCGGCTACCTGGGCCTGCTCGTCGGCATCGCGATCATCGCCCCGATCGCGCTGCCAGGCGTTGCCGTGCAGGATGCGGGCAACCTTGCCGAGGAATTCCAGGGCCCGAGCTGGCATCACCTGCTGGGGACCGACAGCGTCGGACGCGATGTACTCGAACGGCTGCTGGTGGGCACCAGACCCACGCTCCTCGCGGTCGCCGAGGCGGTCATCGTCGCGCTGCTGATCGGCGTCACCGCCGGCGTGGTCACCGGCTTCAACCGGGGCTGGCTCGACGAGGCCACGGGATGGCTCGCCGACCTGGCATTCTCGATGCCGGGCCTGGTCATCCTGCTCGTCGTGCTGGCCGTGTTCCCGCAGAACATGCCCGCGGCAATGATCACCCTCGGCGTGCTGATGGCACCCAGCCCGATGCGAGTCGTGCGATCCGCCACGCTCGCTGTGCGGGAGGAGCTGTACATCGACGCTGCGAAGGTCGCGGGCCTGTCCAAGCCGTACATCATCGCCCGGCACGTCCTGCCCCGCATCGTGGGTGTCGTGATCGTCCAGGCGGCGCTGCTCGGCTCGCTGGCGCTGCTGGTGCAGACCGGCCTGGCGTTCCTTGGCGTGCTGGACCCCGTCCCGGAGCCGAGCTGGGGCGGAATGGTCGCGGACGGGATGAACAACATTTCCACCGACTTCTGGCTGATCATTCCGCCGGGCGTCGTCATCTCCCTGACCATCCTCGCGCTCGGCGTGCTGGCCGACGCTGCCTACGATTCGGTGACCGAGACGTGGGCTCCGCGCACCGTTTCGCTCGCGATCTTCCGGCCGCGCCAGCGATCCGGTTCGCCGGCCGGTGAGCGGCCGGCGCCGGACGGGAGTTTGCTCTCGGTTCAGGGCCTGACCGTGACGGCGGACTCTGCGGCTCGGCGAACGGCGATCATCGAGGGGATCGACCTGTCCCTGGCCGCGGGCGAGGCCCTGGGCATCGTCGGGGAGAGCGGATGCGGCAAGACCACGCTGGCGATGTCGATCCTGCGCGTGCAGCCGTCCGGCACGCGGATCGAAAGCGGCCACGTCTGGTTCGCCGGCCGCGACCTGACGTCGCTGTCCGAGTCGGAGCTGCGCACCGTTCGGGGCAACCAGATCGGGCTTGTGTCCCAGGATCCGACGATCAGCCTGGATCCTTCATTCCGCATCGGCTCGCAGCTCGCCGAGGCCGTCCGGGTGCACCGCGGCCTTGGCCGCCGGGCGGCTCGCGAGGCGGCTGTCGCCCTGCTGGAGCAGGTCAGGCTGCCGAACCCGGCCGCGGTCATGCGCCGCTACCCGCACGAACTGTCGGGCGGCATGGCCCAGCGGGTGGCGATCGCGCGGGCGCTCGCGGGAGAGCCGAGGCTCCTGATTGCCGACGAGCCGACCACGGCTCTCGACGTCACCGTTCAGGCGGAGATCCTGGACCTGCTGCACCTGCTCAGGGAAGAGCGCGATATGGCCATCCTGCTGGTGACGCACGACTGGGGCGTCGTCGCCGATATCTGCGACCGGGCCGTTGTCATGTACGCGGGCCAGGTGATCGAGGAGGGCGACGTCAGCGCCATCTTCCGCAAGCCGCTGCACCCTTACACGCAGGCACTGATGGCGACCAATCCGTACCGGCGGAGCAAGCGCGGCGAGAGCCTGCGCTCAATCCCGGGGACTGTGCCGACTCCCGGGCGCTGGCCGGCCGGATGTCATTTCGCGCCGCGCTGCCAGTACGTGGCCGACGCCTGCCGCTCGGCGCCCGTTCCGCTGGTGACGATCGAGAACGGCAGGCAGAGCCGCTGCATCCGCAGCGGCGAACTCGCAGCGGCCGCCGCTCCCGCGGCGGTCGCGAGCAGTGCCCAGGCGGGCGAGCATCGTGACTGACGCGAGCGTCGTGACCGGGCCGCGGCTGCCGAACGCGTCGTCATCACCGCTGCTCACGGTGCGCGATCTGACGGTCGAGTATCAGACCCACCGGCGGCAGCCGCCGGTGCGCGCTCTCGACCTGGTGAGCCTCGACATCCCGGCCGGCTCGACGGTGGGACTCGTCGGAGAGTCGGGGTCGGGAAAGACGACCCTCGGCCGCGCGATCCTGGGTCTCACCCGCGTCACGTCGGGGACGATAACGTTCGCCGGTCAAGAGATCACGCACGCCAGCGACCGCGGAAGGCGCCGGCTGAGCTCAGATCTGCAGGTGGTCTTCCAGGACCCGTACAGCTCACTCAACCCGACGCTGTCCGTCGGGGCCACGCTTACCGAGACGCTGCGGGCCGCCCGCGAGCTGTCCCGGAAGGAGGCCCAGGCTGAGGTGCGGTCGATGCTGCAGCGCGTCGGGCTCGACGCCGATGCGGAGCGACGCTATCCGGTGGAGTTCTCCGGCGGGCAGCGGCAGCGAATCGCGATCGCACGGGCCGTCCTGACCACACCGCGCCTTGTCATCTGCGACGAGCCGACGAGTTCCCTGGACCTCTCGGTGCAGGCACAGGTGCTCAACCTGCTGCAGCGGCTGCAGGCCGAGATGGGGATCAGCTACCTGTTCATCTCCCACAACCTGTCCGTTGTCCACCATGTCTCCGGCTTCATCGTCGTGCTCTATGGCGGGCAGATCATGGAGTATGGCGATGCGGATACGGTCTACGCCCGTCCCGAGCATCCGTACACGCAGGCCCTGCTGTCGGCTGAGCCCGTTCCCGACCCCGGTGCCCAGCGCGCGCGGCGTGCCGCCCGGCGCCGGGCGGCCGTCGACCGGAGCGCAGCGCTGACCGGGACGCAGGGCTGCCCGTTCGTGGCCCGCTGCCCGTACGCCGCCGAAATCTGCTCAGCCCTCCGACCGAGTCTGGAGGCGACACCGAGCGGATCACTCGTGGCGTGCCACCGATGGCCCGACGTGCCGCGCCTCTCCGGCCAGCGGCCAGCCTGATGCCGATCTCCCCGTACCGGCTCGGTGCCACGACGACCGTCGCGCTGCAATGCGACAAGCGGTTCTCCTACTGCCTGTACGTTCCTCGTGCGTGGGCTCCCGAGGGCGCGCCGGGCCTTCCGGTGCTCGCACTGGTGCACGGCAGCGACCGGCGGCCCCAGCAACTGCGCGATGAGTTCGCGGCGCTCTGCGAGGAACACGGGTGCATCGCGCTGGCGCCGCTCTTCCCGGCCGGGATCGAGGCGCCAGACGAGTTCGACGGATATAAGTACCTCGGTGGCGGCGATCTTCGCTACGACCTCCTGCTGCTCGCGATGCTCGACGAGGTGCAGGCCGTTTACGGGGCGAGCACCCGCCGTTTCCTGCTGTTCGGATTCTCCGGCGGCGCACACTTCGCGCACCGCTTTCTGCTGCTGCATCCGGGCCGGCTGCTGGCGGCCAGCATCGCCGCTCCGGGCGCGGTCACGCTGCTGGACCCGCGCCGCGACTGGCCGGCCGGAATCCGAGGGATGGACCGGATCTTCGGCGCTGACCCGGATTTGCCGCAGATCGCCCGCGTGCCGGTTCAGCTGGTGGTCGGCGGCATGGACACCGACACTGGCGGAATCGCCGTCTCGCCAGATCATCCGGCGTGGCTCGAAGGCGTCAATGACCAGGGAGTAAGCCGGGTGCGGCGGATCGAGGCGCTCCGGGACAGCCTGGCGTCGGCTGGGGTGTGTCCGCGGTATGAAGTAGTGGCCGGCGGCCGCCACGACCTGGCCGACGTGGTGCGGCCGGCCAAGCGTTTCCTGTCCGGCGCCCTTGAGACGCTCAGCCAGACTAAGGAGTGAGGGTGGGCGCACCGATCGCGTCGCAGATCCTGTGTGGAGCGAGCCTCGAAAGCGCACAGGTTTGGCCGAGGGTATGCGCGCCCGCGCCCTGTGATTCATGGGTGGCGGCTCGGCCTCGGTGATGCGCTAAACCAACATCAGGGTCTGTCGTCGGAGACCACGATGAAAGGCACGGTTTGGTTCGGCGGGCTAGAAAGCCATCTCAGGCTGGTGGGTGGCGTTGTGTCTCAACTGCCGCGAGGAGGCGGTGCACGCCAGAGGAAGGGTTGTCATGGGGGAAGACTGTGCCGTCCTGCAGGTGGCGCTTGTCCAGTTCGGCGGCACGACGGACGGCGTTGCCGACGAAGGGCATGTACTTCGCGGTCGGCAGGCCCTTGTCGCTGGATCCGTCGAGATGTCGGCGTAGACGCCGCCAATCCGCTCTGACCAGTCTCGACCCGCAGGTCAACAGCCGCTACGTTCCGCACGGATGGCTGCCGTTTGAGGGCGTTGAGATATTCCGGCTCGGTCCTCTCCCCTTCGCAGAAGACCACGAGCGTCTTCCGTGGCCTTCGGGTCGCTACCCTCCGCTTGAGTGGACGCCGACCAGCCTTCCGGTCGCTCCGGCTCATCGCGTTTCGCTAAGCTCAAGACCGAGTGCACGTCGCAGGGCGAACTGGTCAAGCTCAGGAACAGCGCCGAATCTCCCCTGAAGATAAGCCCTTTCGAGATTCAGCGATCGCCGTACTTTGTCCCCGCCG
>JASHOI010000570.1 GCA_030041195.1 Streptosporangiaceae bacterium
GGCACTGGACGTCGCCACGCAGCTGGCGGCGGCCAGGACGGTGCCGCTGGTGCTGGTCAGGGGCGAGGGCAGGCGCGCCCGCGCCGCCGCCGCCGAGCTGACCCGCAGGGGCATCACCGCGAGCGGTGGCCTGCCGCCGGACGGCTCGCTGCTGGTCGCGGGCGAGGATGACACCCCGGCCATCTCCGCCGGCGTGCACCTGACCGTGCGCGCGGGCAGCGGCGAGGACATCGATGACCGCCCCGAGATCGGCGTCCCGGTCTCCGCGCTGGAGCCAGAAGGGCAGCAATGACCATGACCGATCAGCCTGACGGCATCGCCGACTACCAGTTCATCCGGCGGCTGGGGGCCGGCAGCCACGGCGTGTTCTACCTGGCACGCCGGCCGGGGCGGCTGCCGGTCGCCGACGAGTTCGTGGCGGTGAAGGTCCTGTCGGGCGGCAGCAGCCAGGACGTGTTCCGGTGGGCGGCGCGCGAGCTCGGGGCCTTCGCCGCGGTCAGCTCCCCGTACCTGGTCAGCCTCTACGACGCCGGCCAGCAGGGCGAGCAGATGTACTACTCGATGGAGTACCTGCCCGGCGGTTCGATCGCGATGCCCGCCGAGCCGCTCACCCGGATAAGTGCCCTGAACGCGATGGCCCACGCCGCCCGGGCCACCCACGCACTCCACGAAGCGGGCATCGCGCACCGGGACATCAAGCCGGGGAACGTGCTGCTGCACCCCGGCGGCGGCAAGCTCGCCGACCTGGGGCTGAGCCACGTGCTGTCCCCGGGCATCACGATCACCAGGATGGGCCCGGCCGGTGACATCGGGTACCTCGACCCGTGCCTGATCCGCGGCGACCGCCCGTCCCGGGCCAGCGACGTGTTCTCGCTCGGCGCGACCCTGCACTACGCGCTGGCCGGCCAGGGACTCTACGGGGAGCTGCCCGAGGACGACCCGCTCATGGCCATGCGCCGGGTCGTGTCCCGGCCGCCGGTCGTCGCCGCCGGGCTCGACCCGGACGCCAGCGAGGTCATCGCCTGGGCCATCGCGGACGACCCCGCGGCGCGCCCGGCGACCGCACTGGAACTGGCCGAGCGGATCGAGGAGGTCGCGGCGGCCCCGGTCCCGGGCCCGAGCTAGACAAGGCCGGCCTGCAGCGCGAACCGGATCAGGTCAGCGCGGCGCGGGCATCCGGTCTTGGCGCGGATCCGGTCAAGCTGGTGGCGGACCGTGCTCACGCCGGTATCCAGCTGCTCGGCGATCTCGGCGTTCGTGCGGCCCTGGGCGACGAGGATCACCAGCTCCTCTTCCTCGGGGCTGAGTCGCGCCGAGTCCGGCCGGGCCTGCGATTCCCGGCCGGTGAGGATGATCGCGAGCTCGACGGCGGTGCTCAGCGTCATGCCGGTGCCGCGCTCTTCGGCTGCCCTGACGCGTTCCGGCCCCAGCGCCTGCTCTGCCTCCCGCAGCGGTTCCCGGCGGCGTTCCTCCGCCGCGGGCAGATCGGATAGCCCGAAGCTCTTCAGGCGCGCGGCGTACGCGGCCCACATCGTGACCGCATCCGCCCATTGCTGGGTAGCCGCGCACAGCTGCCCGCAGTTGTTGAGGCAATCCACCATGCGCAGCCCGTTGTTGGTCCGCACGGAGATCTCGAACGCCTCGCGCAGGTGCTCCCTGGCCTCGGGGATGCGGCCCGCCATCCGATCGAGTTCCGCGAGCATGTCCAGGCAGAACGCCTGGCTGACCAGGTCACCTGCCTGCCGGGCCCGGTCGAGCTCGTCCACGGCGCTGCGCTCCGCCGAAGCCAGGTCACCGGCGTCAATCAGGGAGTCGGCCATGTTGTGATTGATCTGCCGGACGAGCCTGCCGGGGATGGCCCGAGGGTCGATCTGCGTGGCCTGCCGTGCCCGGTTCAGCGCGTCAGCTCCGTCGCCGGCGTACTGGGCGACGCTGGAAAGGCACAGCAGCGCCCTGCCCTCGCCGGCCGTATAGCCGATCTGTCTGGCGAGGTCCAGCGCGCGGTGGGCGTCCTCGGCCCCCTCATCGGAGCGCCCGAGGTTCAGCAGGGAGTTTGCCCGGCCGACCAGGGCATCGGCCCGGAGCCGTGATCGCGGGTCGTCCGTGGGGGCGTCGAGAACGGTGGTGTAGTGGCCGAGGGCTGTCGTGAAATCGCTGGTCAGGTTTGCTGTGTAGCCAAGCCAGTACTGCGCGGCCGGCCAGGCGGGGTCGGCCGGGCCGGTGCGCTCGGCAGCCTCGCGCAGCAGCGGGTACCCGGCCGCCACGCGCCCCCGCAGCACCCACCAGGGTGCCAGCGCGGTTGCCAGCCGCACCGCCCCGGGCGGTCCGTGCTCCAGCGCCCAGGCCAGGACCTGCTGCATGGTGGCATCCTCGGCATCCAGCCATCTGGCGGCCGCCTGTTCTGCGACGCTGGTCAGCATGTCGGCCGCTGCCTGCTGCGCCACGCGCAGCGCATACCGGGCCAGGCTCGCGGCGGTCGCCTGCTGCTCGCCCGACTCGGCGAGCCGGCCGGCGCCAAACGCGCGCAGCGTCTCCAGCATCAGGTAACGGGCCCGTCCGTCCACGCCGGTCCGGGGCGGTGACAGCAGCGAGCAATCGACCAGGTGCAGCACGGCCGGCCCGGCTTCGGCCCCGGCCACGGCCTCGGCAGCTTGCAAAGTGAACGGCGCCGGGAACACGGATAGCTGACGGAAGACCCGCTGCTCCTCCTCGCTCAGCAGGCGGTAGCTCCAGTCCACGGTGGCCGCGAGCGACCGCTGCCGCGGTGCGGCGCCGCGGCTGCCGCCGGCCAGCAAAGCGAAACGGTCGTCAAGCCGGTCAAGCAGCTGGTCCAAGCCCAGCGCCTCAACCCGCGCCGCGGCCAGCTCGATCGCCAGCGGCATTCCGTCAAGCCGCTCCACCAGCGCCGCGACGACGTGGCTGGACTCGGCGTCAACGGAGAAGTGCGGGTCCACCCGCCTGGCCCGGTCGACGAACAGGCGCACCGCATCCGATTCGCCCGCCTCGCCCGGCTGGGGTACCGGCAGCGGCGGCAGCCGGTACCGGGTCTCGCCGGTCACCCGGAGCGGCTCCTGGCTGGTCGCCAGGATCCGCACGTCGTCGGCTGCCGCCAGCAGCGTCTCGCACAGCTCGGCCGCCGCCTCGATGAGGTGCTCACAGTTATCGAGCACCAGCAGCAGCTGCTCCCGGACCAGCACGCTGACCAGGTACTGCTCGGCCGAGATGGTCGGCGCCTGCGGGAGCCCGAGCGCCGCGACGACCGCGTCGGGGACCAGCGCCGGCTGCTGCACCGCCGCCAGCTCCACCAGCCACGTGCCGTCGGCGAATCTCCCGGCCATGCGCCTGGCCACCTCCGCCGCCAGCCGGGTCTTGCCCACGCCGCCGGGACCGGTCACCGTCACCAGCCGGCTGTCGTCCAGGAGACCGACCACCTCGTCCACCGCGTCGGCCCGCCCGATGAAGGTCGTCAGCGGCCTGGCCAGGCCGCGCAGGGTCGAGCGTGTGCCCCGTTCGCCCGGCTGCGTGACCACGGCCGGCGCCGCCGGGGCGACGCGGGTCGCGTTCGCATGCGAGGCGGGCGCCGTTCCCGGGCCGGCCTGGGCGGTCCCGGGCCCCTGATCGTAGGAGGCGAGGCCGAGCGCCCGGCGCAGGGCGCCGGCGAACTCGGTGCAGCTCGGGTAGCGGTCCCCGGGCGCCTTGGCCATGGCGCGTGCCAGGGCCTCGTCGGCCGCGGGGGGCAGGCCGGGACGCCGCGACGTCAGCGACGGCGGCGGCTGGGACAGGTGCGCGTAGATCACCGCCATGTCCTGGTCGCGCTCGAACGGAACGGCGCCGGAGAGCAGCTCGAACGCGGCGCAGGCCAGCGCGTACTGATCCGTCCGGCCGTCCACGGCGCGGCCCTCGATCTGCTCGGGGGCCATGTACGCCACGGTGCCCAGGTACTGCCCGCTGCCGGTCAGCCTCGCCGACGGCAGCCTGCCCTTGGCCAGCCCGAAGTCCGAGAGGTACACGTGATCGGGCCGGCCGGGCCCGGCGTCCACCAGCATGTTCGCCGGCTTGACGTCGCGGTGCACCAGGCCTGCCGCGTGCGCGGCGTCAAGTGCCGACGCCAGCGGCGAGATGATCGCGGCGGCGCGGGCCGGGGCCAGCGGGCCGTCCCGCTGCAGCAGATCGCGCACGTCGCCGCCGGACACGTAGCGCATGGCGATGAACAGCACCCCGTCCGCCTCGCCCGCCTCGTACACCGGGATGATGTGCGGGTCGTCGACCGCCGCCGCGGCCCGCGACTCGCGGAGGAACCGGTGCCGGAACGCCGTGTCCGCCGCCAGCCACTGCGCCAGGAGCTTCAGCGCCACCGGCCGGTCGAGCCGCTCGTCGAGCGCCCGGAACACCACCGCCATGCCGCCGGCGCCGATCTGTTCCTGCAGCCGGTAGCCGGCGATCCGCGAGCCCGGCGCGAAGCCAAGCGGCGGGCCGCCTTTATCCCCCTCGCCCCCCACCATGCGTCAAGGATCCGGTCTGTCATGGCCCGCCGCAACCTCCGCGCGCAGTTATTCGCGCACGCAGATCCCTAGCGGCGCCGGGCCGCGCGCACGACCGTGTCCTTGACGGTCACCGGCCGGCCGTCCAGATCGGTCGCCGGGCGTTCGATCGCGGAGGCGACGAGGATCTCCCAGGAGCCGGGATCGAGCATGGCGGCGAGCTGGCCGGCGGACGGGAACAGGGCCAGGTGCCCACAGCGCCCGACGTTCACGTGCAGGTCGTCGGGGTGGTGCGCCACGATCAGCAGCGTGCCGCCCGGCCGCACCGCCGCGGAGAGCCGGGCGTGCATTGACTCGAGCTCCGGGCTGGGCAGGTGCATGAACTCCGCCGTCACCAGGTCAAACCGCTCGGGTCCCGGATCCCAGGTGAGCAGGTCCTCGCGCTGCCAGCTGACGCGTACTCCTTCGGCCGCGGCGTGGGCGGCCGCCCGGTCCAGGGCCACGGCCGACACGTCGACCCCGGTGACGGTCCAGCCGCGGGACGCCAGCCAGATCGCGTCGGCCCCCTCGCCGCAGCCGGCGTCGAGGGCGTCGCCGGGCGGCAGGCCGGCCACCTGGGCGACGAGCTGCGGGTTTGGCTGGCCGCTCCACAGCCGGTCAGCCGAACGGTAGCGCTCGTCCCAGAACTCCTGGGTGAAATGCGTCCGGTCGTCGGGGTCGAACTCGGCGGTGTCGCCGCGGCTGTGGTGATGTCCGTGACTCATGCGAGCACGATGCCCTCAGCGCGGCCTCATCCGCAAGCCGTGTTGCCAGTCTGGCAAACTGATGACATGGACGACGACCTCGACACCGTGCTCAGCTCGGTTGGCCCGCGGCTGCGGGCGCTGCGGCGGCAGCGCGACACCACCCTGGCCGCGCTCGCCGAGACGACCGGGATCTCGGTGAGCACGCTGTCGCGGCTGGAGAGCGGCCAGCGCAGGCCGACGCTGGAGCTGCTGCTGCCGCTGGCCAAGGCGTACGGGGTACAGATCGACGATCTGGTCGGCGCCCCGCAGACCGGCGATCCGCGCGTGCACATGCGCCCGATTCGCCGCGGCGACGAGACGCTGATACCGCTCACCCAGCGCGCTGGCGGCGTGCAGGCCTACAAGATGATCCTTCCGAACCGCGGCGCCGAGCCCGATCCGCGGGTACACGAGGGCTACGAGTGGCTCTACGTCCTGGACGGGCAACTGCGGCTGGTGCTCGGCGATCAGGACCTTGTGCTGCACCCGGGCGAGGCCGCCGAGTTCGATACCCGGGTGCCGCACTGGTTCAGCAGCGCGACCGACCGCCCGGTCGAACTGCTGACCCTGTTCGGACGGCAGGGCGAACGAGCGCACGTACGCGCCCGCAGCCGTCGCTGACCGGGCACCGCGAGGCATTTGCAGTTACTCCGGGCGCGCTGTTGTCGAGGTGCTGCAACGGGCTTTTCCCGGCACCCTGGGAACCATGAGCCGGATTCCGCACGCGCTGCACCCGCATTCGCACGACGCCGCCGGCAAGGTGGACGCCGCGATGGAGGCGAGCGGCGAGGGCATGAAGGTGCTCTGGGTGTCCGCGTCGGTGCTGGCGGCGACGGCGCTGGTGCAAGCCGGGGTCGTCGCCATGTCGGGTTCGGTGGCGCTGCTCAGCGACACCCTGCACAACGCGATCGACGCCCTGTCGGTGCTGCCGCTCGCGGTCGCGTTCGCCGCGGGCCGGCGCCCGCCAACGCGCCGCTATACCTATGGATACGGGCGGGCCGAGGACCTGGCCGGTGTCGTGATCGTCATCCTCATCGCCGTGTCAGCGGCGGCGACCACGTGGGCGGCGGTCAGCAGGCTCACCCATCCCCGCCCGGTGACCGGGCTGGCCGCCGTCGCCGCTGCCGCGGTGGTCGGGTTCGCGGGCAACGAACTCGTCGCCTCCTACCGGGTGAGGGCGGGGCGCAGGATCGGGTCGGCCGCGCTGGTCGCCGACGGGCTGCACGCCCGGACCGACGGCCTTGCCTCGCTGGCCGTTCTGCTCGGCGTCGGCGGGTCCGCGCTCGGCTGGCAATGGGCCGACCCGGCGGTCGGCCTGCTGATCACCGTGGCGATCCTCGCAGTGCTGCGCCAGGCCGCGGCGGCGATCTGGCATCGCCTGATGGATGCCGTCGACCCGGCCGTGGTCGACCGGGCGGAGCAGGCGCTGCGCGCCACGCCCGGCGTGCTTGGCGTCGGCCAGCTCCGGCTGCGCTGGGTCGGCCACGAGCTGCGCGCCGAATGCGAGGTGGTCGTCGACGCCGGTGCCACAGCGGTCGAGGCACACCAAGTGGCGGTCAGCGCGGAACACGAGCTTCGGCATGGCGTGCCGCATTTGCGCATGGCGACGGTGCACGCCGACCCCCAGCCCGGCGAGGGAATCGACTACCACGCTGTCACGGGTCCGGGTCGCGGTCCGTCATAGAGACGACGGACACGAGCCTTGGAGGAGCCACGACTTCACCCATTTTGGTCACCGGCGGCACCGGCACGCTCGGGCGACTCGTCGTCCAGCGGCTCCGCGACGCCGACCACGACGTACGAGTGCTGAGCCGGCGCGGCCCGCGATCCCAGGCGGGCGCGGACGGCGTCCAGTTCATGACCGGGGACCTGCTGGCCGGCACCGGGATCGAGCCCGCGGTTGACGGGGTCTCGGCGATCGTGCACTGCGCGAGCGACAACAAGGGCGACGCCGAGGCGACCGGGAACCTGGTCGGGGCCGCGGCCGCGGCCGGCGGAAAGCCGCACCTGGTGTACATCTCGATCGTGGGCGCCGACCGCGTCTCGTTCGGCTACGTCCGCGCCAAGCTCGAGGCGGAGCGGATCGTCGCCGACTCCGGGCTGCCGTGGACCACGCTGCGCGCCACCCAGTTCTACGACCTCATCCTGAGCGGGTCGCAGAAACTGGCCAGGCTGCCGGTGGTTCCGGTACCGGCCGGGTTCCCCACTCAGCCGGTGGACGCCGGCGAGGTGGCGGCCAGGCTGGCCGAGCTGACGCTGGGCGAGCCGGCCGGCCGGGTGCCGGACATGGCCGGACCGCAGGTGCTCAGCGTCGCCGACCTGGTCCGCGGCTACCTGCGGGCCGCCCGCCGCCGGCGGCCGGTGGTGCCGGTGTGGCTGCCCGGGATCCGCGGGGTCCGTGACGGCGGGCTGATCCCTGAGCCGTCGGCGGAAACCCTCATCGGCAGGCGGACCTGGCACGAGTTCCTCGCCGACCGGCTGAGCTGACGGCCCGCAGGCCATCGGAGTGTCGAAGTTGCGAACTGGCGCTTCTAGCGCCAGAATGGCGCCATGCCCAGTGTGCAGATCAAGGATGTCCCGGAACAGACCCATGCCGTCTTGCGCCAGCGTGCGGCCGCCGCGCACCAGTCCCTCCAGGAATACCTGCTCGCGCGGCTGATCGAGGAAGCAAGCGAGCCAACCCTTGAGGAGGTCCTCGACCGGGCGGGTGGCCGCTCCGGTGGCTCAGTGCCACTAAAGACGGCGGTATCGACGCTGCGCGCCGACCGTGATCACCGTTGATGCCAGCATCGTGGCCGTCGCCCTCGCCGACGACGGCCACGATGGCGATCACGCACGCGCCCGCCTGCGCGGGGAGCGGCTGACCGCACCTGAACTGGTCGACCTGGAGGTGACCTCGGTCTGGCGACGGCAGGTGCGGGAAGGCGCCATCGATGCTCGCAGGGCTGCGCTGGCACTAGCTGACCTGGCAGCACTGCCGCTCCGGCGGGCATCGCACCGACCCCTGCTTGCCCGCTGCTGGGAACTTCGCGACAATCTGACGATCTACGACGCGGCGTATGTCGCGCTCGCTGAGGCGCTGGATGTGACCTTGCTCACCGGTGACGGGAGGCTGGCAAGAGCCACAGGCCCACGGTGCCACATTGAAGTACTGCGCCCGCCCTGAACCGGGCCAGGCCCGAGCCTCCTGGTGGCCGGATCAGCGCGCTAGCGGCCCGCCCGGCTGGACCAGCCGGTGCCGCGCGCGGTCCGGACGCCGGCCCCGCCCTGGCGGCCGAGCATCTTGTCGATCGCCGAGCCCACACTGCCGTCGGCGGCGATGATCCGCCGGATCGCCGCGATCAGCGCGGGGACGGCCCAGAAGTCACCGCAGACCCAGAGGATCCCGGCGCCGATCTGCTGATCCGGGAACGCCGACAGCGTGACGCCGGGGACGTGGTTGTAGACGGAGTACCAGGAGACCGTGGTCAGGATGCCCATCGCCATTGCCAGCAGCCACATGATCACGTTGGTGACCACCAGCGCGATCGCCTGGCCCTCCGGCGGCATTCGCATCGGCAGCGGAGGGGACGGGATGAACTGCAGCCAGAACAAGATCCCTACGATCAGGTAGCTGGAGTGCAGCACCCAGACCTGGACGGTCCAGTTGCTCACGGCCAGGTCGAGCGCGGCCGGAACGTGCCAGAGCAGCATCACGAGGTTGAACGCCACGACCGCGAACCAGGGCCCGAGCAGCCAGCGGCCGGCCGCGCGCAGCGCGCGTGACTCGGCAAGAGCGGCCGAGCTGCGCGGGAAGACCTCGGCCAGCGGCTGCCACGGCGCGCCGGCCACGATCAGCGAGGGCGCGGCGAACATCAGCAGCAGGTGCTGCACCATGTGCATGAAGAAATAGCGGTCCGCGAAGTACTCGACCGGTGAGTCGACGGCGATCAGCACCACGGCGAGCCCGCCGTAGAACGCCGCCGAGCGCAGCCTGCGCTTGCGCGCGTGCTCCGGGTCGGAGCGGGCCAGCCGGGCCAGGCCGATCTCGTGCCACCCGGCCAGGATGACCGCGAAGATCAGGAACGGGTCGAACGACCAGTGATCGAGGTAGCTCATCGCGGGTTCAGCTCGACGACCCGTACGGGATCGTCACGTGGACCGTCTGGGCGGGGCTCCAGCCGCCGGAGGCGAGCTGGTAGGCCTTGAACGTTTCGCCGTTGACCGCGATCACCTCCACCTGCGATCCCAGCGCGAGCGTGGCCGCCCACTTGGGCAGCCTCGGCAGCGCGCGCCACGCGGCCCCGGGGCCGGCCAGGGTGGCGCCGCTGGTCCCGTTCCAGGTCACTCCGATGGACCCGCCCGGGCCGATCGCCGTCGAGCCCAGCTTGCCTGCGCCGATGCGCAGCGGGGCCGAAAGCGTCCACCGGCCGCCGCTGTACCAGGCCCCGATGATGCTGGCCGAGGTTCCGGTGCCGGCCCGCAGCAGCGCCACCAGGCCGGTGCCGGACGCGGCCAGCCCGAGCACGTCGACGATGTCGCCGGGCAGCGACGGGCCCGCCGCGCGCCAGGTGCCGTCGTTGTCGGCGAAGATCCCGGCCACGCCCGGGTGGCCGCAGCTCGCCGCGACCATCGGCATGCTGCCGCTGAACGCGGCCGCGGTGAGCCCGGTCACCTCGCAGGCCCTGCCCGCTGACGTCGCGTTCAGGGAACTGTCTGTGGCCAGCCGCGTCCACGACGCACCGAGCCGCTGACCGAGCTCGGCCCTGGTTCCGCTGGTCAGCGCGATCAGCTGGTCGCCCGGCCCGGCCGCGAGCGCGTCGGCGGCGCTGAAGAGGCCGGCGTTCAGCGGGCCTGCGGGTGACCAGCTCGTCCCGTTGTCCGTGCTGGCCGCGAGCGGGGTGTAGGTGAGCAGCTGGCTGGGGCGAAACGCGGTGACCAGGGACCCGCTGCCGGAGCTGGCCACCACGAGGCCGCCGTTGTCGGCCACGCCGAGCGGGGTCACCTGGTGCCAGGCCGAGCTCGCCGCTGGCCGCAGGAACAGCTGCCAGAAGTTCTCCTCCTGGGCCGCCGACCCGCCCATCTCCACGACCGTCCAGCTCGCGCCGCCGGTGCTGGCGAACGACGTCGACAGCGGGGGCGAGGCGGGTGCGGCCGGCAGCGACGCGGACGGCGCTGGCTTGCTGCCGCAGCCGGCCACCAGCAGACACGCGACGACGATCACGGTGCCCGTGACCGTGCGTGCGCCGGGCACGGCCGGGTGCCGGCGCGCGGGGGCTGCTGGTGCGCTCATGACGACTTCAGGAACTGCTCGGCGGCGTTGGTGAGCTCGACGGAGAACGACGATTCCGAGCTCGAGGTGCCGGGCCCCGGGTCAAAGTCCAGCTCGCTGCGGGTATAGCCGTTCGAGTCGATCACGTAGGCCACGTCGG
>JASHOI010000571.1 GCA_030041195.1 Streptosporangiaceae bacterium
AGGTGTACCCGGAGCCTGGGTTCGAGTCCGAGATCGGCTCGTTCAGCCTGTTCGCCTACCTCTCCCGCTCCCAGGTCACCTGGAACCCGAGCGTGGTCAGCGTGTGCCGTGACTCGCTGTACTGCCCGACGACGGAGGAGTACATCCTGCCGATCATTCACGGGAACGACCGGGCGGAATGGTTCGTGCAGCTCTCCGACGAGATCATCTGGGACGTCGAAGACCGGGACACCGGACGCAAGCGGGCCAAGGTGATCATGAAGGCAGGTGACGTGGCCGCGATGCCGTCGGACATTCGCCACCAAGGCTACTCCCCCAAGCGCTCCATGCTGCTGGTCTGGGAGAACGCCAGCCTGAAGATTCCCGAGCTGATCAGCAGCGGGCAGTTCCCCACGCAGCCGGTCGAGTTCTGAACGGTGCCATGAATAGCCGCCTGGCCGGGCCGACACCGGTCGGGGACCGCCTCGCCCGCGCCGGGTACCTGGCCGACGATCTCATCACCGATGCCCTGCTGCTGGCCGACGGGCTGAGCAAGCCGCTGCTGATCGAGGGGCCTGCGGGGGTGGGCAAGACCGAGCTGGCCAAGGCCACCGCCACGGTGGTCGGGGCCCGGCTGCTGCGCCTGCAGTGCTATGAGGGCATCGACGAGGCCAAGGCCCTCTACGAGTGGAACTACAAGAAGCAGCTGCTGCGCATTCAGGCCGGAGACGAGCAGTCCTGGGACGAGACCGAAGCGAATATCTTCACTCAGGATTTCCTGCTGGAGCGGCCGCTGCTGGCGGCGATCAGGGCCACCGATCCGGTACTGCTGCTCATCGACGAGGTGGACCGGGTCGAGGTGGAAACCGAAGCCCTGCTGCTCGAGGTGCTGTCCGACTTCCAGGTATCTATCCCGGAGCTCGGCACGCTCACCGCCCGGCAGGCCCCGCTGGTGTTCCTGACGTCGAACGCCACCCGGGAGCTGTCCGACGCGCTCAAGCGCCGCTGCCTGTACCTGCACCTGGACTATCCGGGCCCAGACCGGGAGCGCCAGATCATTCAGCTCCGGGTGCCCGAACTGGACACCGCACTGGCCGCGCAGGCCGCGCGGATCGTGCACGCGCTGCGCTCGCTTCAGCTGGACAAGCCACCGAGCATCTCGGAGAGCGTGGACTGGGCCCGCAGCCTGGTGCTGCTCGGCGTGGCCAAGCTGGACGAGACCACAGTCGACCGCACCTTGCCGGTGCTGCTGAAGAACAAGCGCGACCTCGAGCGAGCCCGCACAGAACTGGATCTTGCAGGCTCCGCCCTCCGGGCCGAGTGACCGTGCTCGACGCGGGCGTGCAAGGCGGCCGAGGCGAACTCAGATGATATCATTGCTATCATGAGCGACAGTCTGCTGATCCGGAACCTGCCGGAGTCATTGAAGCCGGCACTGCGCCGCCGCGCCGCCGCGCACGGCCGGTCGGTGGAGGCCGAGGCCCGCGTCATCCTTGAGGAGGCCATCGCGGCGGACGACGATTTCGTGTCCTGGTGGCTGGACGAGATGGCGTCGGTGCCGGCGGGCAAGCCACTGCCCGTCCCTGACCGCGGCGGCGAGTCCCGCGAAACCGTCAGCTTCGAATGATCCTCGTCGACACCAATGTCTGGTCCGAGACCATGCGACCTGCACCGGACCCGGGAGTCGTGGCATGGCTGCGCGCGCACCGCCGGGAGGCGGCGATCAGCACAATCACGATCGGCGAGTTGCTGACCGGGCTGGCCCTCTTGCCCAACGGCCGGCGCAAGGACTTCCTTGCCATCCGTGTCGAGGGACTGATCTCCCGCGCCCGGGAACGCAGCTACAGCTACGACGAGCAGGCCGCCCGCGCGCTGCCCACGATCATGGCGGCCAGAAAGAGAATTGGCCGGGAGGTCAGCAAACCCGTCGATGCCATGATCGCCGCAGTCGCCGCGTCCCGCGGCATGGCCATCGCCACTCGTAACACCGGCGACTTCGGGGGCATGGGCGTCGAAGTGATCAACCCCTGGGACGTACCCGGCTAACATCATCTGGCCATGTCTTGCGTCAGTGCGCGATGGTATGGGCGGGAGTTGTGATGCTGGCTGAGCGGGAGCTGGTTGCGCTGCTGTACCGCGCTGACTGGACGCGGCTGCGCTTGTCGGGTGAGGTGAGCGGCGTGGACGAGCCGCTGCTTTCGATGATCACCCGCGTGCGGACCGTGCATGGTGAGACCGGCGGGCCGTTCCCCCCGTTCCCGTCCGACTTCATCAGGCCGCAGCCGCAGCTGACGAGGCTGCTGATCGCCCCCGGCAGGCGTTACCGCAAAGATAGCGACGACGGGCGGTTCGCGCAGGGCTGCGATGGCGACCGCATCTGGCAGTGGTGGCGCGACCCCCCGCCGGGGGAGGTGCACCTCAGCGGCCGCCCGGAACCGCCGTTTCCGGCCCTGCTGTGCCCGTCCTGGCTGCTCGCCGGGTACGACCTGCAGGTCGGGGAGCCGGTTTCGGCGTGCGGACGCGACGGCATCCGCGTGGTGGCGACGCCGCGCCACGACATGATCCGGAGGGGCACGCCGCCGTTCCTGCCGTTCAGCCCGTGGCCGCCGGCCCGGTTCGACCGTGTCGACGCGATCGTCGACACCGGGCTCGGGATCTTGCTCAGGTGCGAGCGGAGGAGGGGAGACCGCGCGCCGGAGGTGATCGAGTTCAGGAGCCTGAACGCGGACCCGGTGCCTGATCCGGCGCGGTTCGCGGCCCCGGCCGGCAGCGTCATCGGCGACGGATGCGGGGGCCCGTTCAGCGGGATGGGCTGGGAGATCGCCAAGACGGCGGCGGGGCTGGCCGCCGGCGGGCTCGGCGCCACGATCAGGTTCTCGCCGTTCGGGCCGCTGCGGCCGTCCCGCCCGGCGCACGGCGACGGCGACGCCGAGGCGGCAATGCCGCACGACGATCCTCCGCCCGGCGATGCCGCGGACGGGCCGCCGGCCGGCGACGAGGTGCTGCACCTGCTGTACCGCGGCGGCGCCCGCACTCCGGCGTTCACCGCCACACTGCATGAGTGGTTCGAGCCCCGCGCGCTGCTCGCCGCCGTCCCCCCGTCAGCCCGCAAGGCGGGATTCGGCGGGGTCGGGTTCCTGATCGATACGCTCAGCGCCGCCGCGCGAGATGCCGGAGACCAGCAGGCCGTAAAACACGTGGTGAGCAGCGTCCGGATCGACGGCTGGGACAGCTACCGGATCGACCGCAGCTACCGGACGCCACGCCCGCGCGAGAGGCACGAGCGCCGCGACACCGAATGGGTGACGGCCGCCTGCGACGGGCGCAAGCGCTACCTGGTGTACGCCGACCGGGTGTGCACCGGCCCGCCCGCGCCGCCGCCAGCAGAACTCACCGACCTCACCGACGGTTCCTGGCTGCTCAGATGCCAGCTGACGGGCGGCGACCAGATCACGGCCGGGGGCCGGCCTGCGTACCGCATCTGCGTCTTCCGCTCCCGGTCCGCCTCGCCGCCGATGACGTTCTTCTTCCCCTCTGTCGTGGTGCTCGACGCCGAATCCGGGCGGCTGCTGCGGCTTACCTGCTACAGCGCGGGCAAGCCCGTGGCGCGGTACGAACTGCGTGACGTAACCGCCAACGGCGGCGGCCATGCCCCATTCGAAGTTCCGCCGGGTCTGCCGGTCATCGACGAAGCGGACTTATCCCACCTGGCCCAGGGCGGTCGCGGGGCGGCGCCCAGCCGGCGACTGCCCGTCGGCTGACGGCCGGCAGCGCCGGCCGGCTCAGGTCACCTGGCGGGGCCCGGCCAGCTCGGCCGCCAGCGCCCGCACCCGCCGGGCGATCTCGTCGCGGATCGGCCGCACCTGCTCCACCGCCAGCCCGGCGGGGTCGGGCAGGTCCCAGTCCAGGTACCGCTTGCCCGGGTACACCGGGCACGCATCACCGCAACCCATCGTGACCACCACGTCAGCGGTCTCCACCTTGCCAGTGGTCAGCGGCTTGGGGAACTCACGCGAGATGTCCAGGCCGATCTCGGCCATCGCCGCCACCACCGCCGGGTTCAGCTCGCTGGCCGGCTGCGACCCGGCCGAGGTGACCTTCACCCGTCCCGTCGCCACCTGGTCCAGCAGCGCGGCGGCCATCTGCGACCGGCCTGCGTTGTGCGTGCACACGAACAGCACTTCGGGCGTCCTGCCCACCTGTGCTCCCCTCTCTTCAGCCGGCCAGCCGGGCGGGCTCGCCCGCCTCGGCCGCGGCGTGCCGCCGTGCCGGGAACACTGCCACCGCCAGGCCGGTGCCGACCGCGCCGCCGGCGACCTGCGCGGCGAGAAACGCCGGGACCGACGACGGCGCGATCCCGGCATAGGTAGCCGTCAGCGCCCGGCCGACCGTGACCGCCGGGTTGGCGAACGAGGTGGACGAGGTGAACCAGTACGCCGCGCCGATCCACGCCCCCACCGCCCACGCCGCGTGCTGGCTGCGCCCGGTCCGCGCCAGCGCCACGATCACCAGCAGCAGTCCCGCTGTCGCCACCAGCTCCCCCGACACCACGCCGGCGCCGCCCCGGTGCGTGCCCGACACCGCCAGCACCGGCTCGGAGAACATCGCATCGGCCAGCGCCGCGCCGCCGATCGCCCCGGCCACCTGGCACCCGATCACCGCCAGCGCCTGGCCCGGCCCGTAGGCGCGCGGGGTGCCCCGGGCCAGCACCCAGTCCGACCCGGTCACCAGCGGGTTGAACTGCGCGCCGCCAGCCGGGGCGAACACCACGATCAGCACCGCCAGCCCCATGGCGGTTACCAGCGAGCACACCAGCAGCCGCAGCGCGCCGTCGGTGGTGAGCCGGGACGCCGCGATACCCGATCCCACCACCACCGCGACCAGCAGGCCGGTCCCGGTGAACTCGGCTGTCAGGCGCCGGGCCAGCGCCATGCTCACGCCGCAGCCGGTTTGACGGCCCGGATGGTGGCTGCGTGCATGTCCGGTGCCGCCTGGGCCGTGAACGTCACCGACGCGCCGGTGAAACCGGCTGCCGCGAGCCCGTTCAGGTACTCCGCCCGGGTCAGCGCGCCGGCGATGCACCCCACGTACGACCCGGCCGCCGCGCGGTCCGCCGGCGACATGTGATCGGCGGCCACCACGTCCGAGATCCCGATCCGCCCGCCGGGCACCAGCACTCGGAACATCTCCGCCAGGACGGCGGGCTTGTCGGTGGACAGGTTGATCACGCAGTTGGAGATCACCACGTCCACCGCCGCGTCCGGCAGCGGCAGCGCCTCGATCACGCCCTTGCGGAACTCCACATTCACCGCACCGGCCTTCGCCGCGTTGGCCCGGGCCAGCTCCAGCATCTCCTCTGTCATGTCCACCCCGTACGCGAACCCCGACGGGCCCACCCGCCGCGCCGACAGCAGCACGTCAATGCCGCCGCCCGAGCCCAGGTCCAGCACCCGCTCACCCTCCCGCAACTCCGCGACCGCCAGCGGGTTCCCGCAGCCCAGGCTGGCCTGCACCGCTTCGGCCGGCAGCCCGTTGGTCTCGCCCTCGCCGTACAGCGGCGCGCCGAGCCAGTCCGCCGAATCCAGCGCAGCCGGCCCGGTGCCGCAGCACGACTGCTCCTCGGGCCCGCCGCAGCACTCCGCCGCCTCGCCCCGCGCGGGCGCCAGCACGGCCCGCGCCGCCTCGGCGTACCGGGCCCTTACCTGCTCCCGCATGCTCTCGCCGGTCTCAGCGCTCATCCCGATCAACCCCTGAGGCATAGATGACTGTCGATGCCTCAGCCTGCCGTGGGACATAGACGGATGTCAATGTCTGGTCCGTATACTGGCCGGGTGACCATCGCAGCCACAGCCGCCCCGGCGTCCCCGCAGCCAGCCAGCGAATGCTGCACGCCGCTGCTGCGCCAGCCGATCACCGCCGGCCAGGCCGCCGGCCTCGCCCGCATGCTCAAAGCGCTGGCCGATCCGGTCCGGCTGCAACTGGTCTCGATGGTCGCCGCACACGACGGCGGCGAGGCCTGCGTCTGCGAGCTGACCGGCCCGCTGGGACTCACCCAGCCGACCATCTCACATCACCTGAAGATCCTGGTCGACGCCGGAATCTTCACCCGCGACAAGCGTGGCGTCTGGGCTTACTACGCCCTCGTCCCCGCCGCTCTGAGCGCGCTCGCCGCCGTGCTCACCCCCGGTCATTTGCGGACGAGCATCACTTCGGTGTCACCGGGCCAGTCCCAGAAAACGCCTTGAGGGCGACGGGCCGAAGGCCACCGACGCGATCGGCCACCGGCCTCGGGCTCCCGGAATGAGCCGCCTCTGGGCTGGGGAAGGTGACCTCCACGATGAGTCCTCCCCGTGGCCGGGGACGGATCGTCAGGGAACCCGCGTGGGCGCTGACGATCGCCTGCACGATCGACAGCCCCAGCCCCGAGCCGTCCGGGTGACCGGTGCGCTCGGTCGCCAGGCGCTCGAACGGCTGGGTGAGCCGGCCGACCGCGCCGGCGTCGACAACCGGGCCGGTGTTGGCGACCGACAGCACGGCGACGTCGCCGCGTCGCTCCGTGATCACGTCGATCCGGCCGGGGTTCGAGTTGTACGCAAGGGCGTTGTCGACCAGGTTCGCGACCAGGCGCTCGACCAGGCGCGGGTCGCCGGTCGCCGGGGCCCGCCCGAGGACGGAGCGCAGTTCGATCGAGCGGGCCGCTGCCCCGGACTCACGGCTGAGCAGGACCTGCTCGGCCACCATCGCGAGATCGAACGGCTCGTGCCTGGTGAGCCCGGCCTGCCCGCGGGTGAGCGTGAGCAGCGATGTGATCAGGCGTTCGAGCTGCGCTCCGGACGCGAGCACCTGCTCGTGTGCGGCGCGGAGGGTCTGTTCGCTCGCGTCGGGGTCCGACAGTGCCAGCTGGATGCGGGTCCGCTGCAGCGCGAGCGGCGTGCGCAGCTCGTGCGAGGCGTTCGCGACGAACTGGCGCTGGGACCGGATGAACTGCTCCAGCCTGGAGAGCAGGTCGTCGAAGGTGTCCCCCAGTTCCTTGAGCTCGTCATTCGGGCCGGGCAGTGCCAGCCGCTCCTTCAGGTTGGAGGCCGAGATGTTGCGCGCGGTGGCGGTGATCGTCCGCAGCGGCCGGAGCACCCTTCCCGCGAGGAGCCAGCCGAGCGCCACCGACAGCACCGCCATGATCGCCAGCGCCAGCCAGGAGTACACGGACAGGTTGTGCAGGTCGGCGGCGTTCTGGCTGCTGGCGAGCAGGTCCAGCGCGTTCACCTGCCGTGAGACGGCGCCTCCGATGTGGCGTCCGCTTCCGCTCAGTGAGACGAAGTCCGAGCCCTTGCCGTGATGATCAGGGATCGTGCAGATCACCGCGCTTTTCGAGCTCGCATAGCACGTGCCCGCGCTGGTCGCGCTCCGCACGAGCACGTTCGTGATCACGAGAAGCGCCGCGCCGGAGAGCGTGAACAGCAGGCCGTAGAGTGCGGTGAGCCGCAGCCGGATCGTCCGCCGAGGCAGGTGCGGCCGGTCGGCGATCCGGAGCAGGGTACGGAAGACGGCCATCGGTCACGCCTCGATTCGGTAGCCGGAGCGCGACACGGTCTCGATCAACGGCGGATCGCCGAGCTTTGCGCGCAGCCGGCTGATCGTCACCGCGACCGCATTGGTGAACGGATCGGCGAGTTCGTCCCACACGCGCTCCAGCAATTCCTCGGCGGAGACCGCCCTGCCGTCCGATGCCGCCAGCAGCTCGAGGACCCCGAATTCCTTCGGCCCGAGCTCGAGCAACCGCCCGGAACGGGACGCCCGCCGCTTGGCCGTGTCGACGACCAGGTCGGCGACGCGCAGCACCGGGGGCGCAGCCGGGTGCGACCGGCGCGCGAGCGCACGGACGCGAGCCACGAGCACCGGGAAGTCGAACGGCTTGCCGAGATAGTCGTCGGCCCCGAGGCCGAGCCCTTCCACCAGATCCTCGGAATCCGCCGCGGCGGTGAGCATCAGCACCCTGCTGCGGCGCTCCGCCGCGATCAGCTGCGTGCAGACCTCGTCACCGGGCAGGCCGGGCAGGTCGCGATCGAGGACGATCACGTCGTAGTCGTTGGTCAGCGCGCGCTCGAGGCCACCCGGACCGTCGAGCGCGACGTCGACCGCCATCTGCGCGCGCCGCAGGCCGGCCGCCACCATCTCGGCCATCTCGGCCTGGTCCTCGACCACGAGCACGCGCACGTCGATCTCCCTCGCCCTGACCAGGTGTTCCAGCAAGCATGACGCATTCACCCTTTCAAAAACATTTCATCCGGCGCCGCGGCCGAGGGGCGGCACCGGCGGCGTTAGGTTTCTGAAACCGCCGGCCCCGTAGAACGGCCTCATGACACGAACGAGCCAGTCAGAGGCACCCACCGGACAGGGCGGCAGCCTCTATTTCAGTTACCTTCGCCTCGAACTCCGGCACCGGCGGCGGCAGGCGGTCTTCATCGCGGCCGGCCTGGCGGTCGGCATCGCCCTGGTGATCACGGTGACCGCCGTCTCCGCGGGGGTCAGCAACGCGCAGGCCGGCGTGCTGAACAAGCTGTACGGGATCGGCACCGACATCACCGTCACCCGGCCCTACACCCCCGCCGACGCGGACGCCGGGAAGGAAGACCACGAGATCAATCCCGGCATGACGGGGTTCGAGTACCTCGACGACGCCAACCAGGGCATGTTCACCGCGCCGGCGGCCGGGACCATCGCGGCCCTGCCGGGTGTGCGCGCCGCGGCCGGCATGCTCGCGCTGGGCCAGTCGACGCCCGACACCGGACCCGCCAATCCGGCCGACCCGGAAGCCGACGGGCCGGTCACCACGCTCATCGACGCCGTCGACACCGCCGACAGGCAGCTCGGCCCGCTCAGCGAGGTCACGATCATCTCCGGGCGCGACCTGGCCGCCGCCGACGCCGACGCGGACGTGGCGATCGTGGACTCCGGCTACGCAAAGGCCAACCACCTGCACGTGGGGTCGGTGATCACGCTGGCCCACCACGACGTGCGGGTGGTCGGGATCTTCAGCAGCCCGGACGTGCAGATCGACAACAACTCGAACCCGGAGTACACCCAGCCCGCCGGAACCGTTCCGGACATCCTGATCCCGCTCGGCACCGGGCAGGCCCTGGCGGACCTGCGGGGCGAGATCACCACGGTCTACGTGTCCGCCGCGAGCCCCGCCGACATCGCCGCTGTTGCCGCCAAGATCAAGGCGCAACTGCCGTGGGCCGACGTGACCACGTCCGCGAGCCTGGCCAGCGAGATCAGCGGCTCGCTGGGCACCACGGCCAGGCTGGCCAAAGACCTCGGCCGGTGGCTCGCGATCGCGGTGCTGGCCGCGGCGTTCGCCCTGGCGGCCCTGCTCATGGTGCTGGCGGTCTCCCGGCGGGTCCGCGAGTTCGGCACGCTGAAGGCACTAGGCTGGCCGGCCCGCCGGATCACCGCCCAGGTGCTGGGCGAGTCGGTGACGATCGGCGTGGCCGGCGCCCTGTCCGGCATCGGCCTGGGGTACGCCGCCACCGCGCTGATCTCCGCGCTGGAATCGACGCTGACCGCGACGGCCGCCGCGGCCCCCGGCAGCACCGAGCCGCACGGCTTCTTCGGGCTGGTGAACGTCAGGACCGGGGTGCACATCTTCAAAACCACGCTGTTCCCGGGCACCTACAGCTCGACGCCGGTCCACTTCAGCGCGCCGGTCGCGCCCGGCGTGGTGGCTCTCGCCGCCGGGCTCGGCATCGCCGGCGGGCTGCTGGCCGGC
>JASHOI010000572.1 GCA_030041195.1 Streptosporangiaceae bacterium
CCCGGGCACCATCGCTGGCCTGTGGTCACGCGCCCGCACGGCGCTGCGCGGCGTCGTCGGCAATGCCCTGTACCGCGGTTCGGCGATCCTGCTCGCGAACACCGCGGCCACGTCGATCCTTGGCTTCGTGTTCTGGACGCTGGCCGCTCACCGCTATCCCGCGGTGTCCGTCGGCTTGTTCTCGGCGGTGACCGCCGCTGTCAGCCTGCTCGGCACGGTCGCCGCGCTCGGGCTGCCGAACGTCATGATCCGGCACGTCACCGGGATCGAGAACCCGCTGGAGCTGTTGGCGCTGACGGTTGCCGCGATCGCGACCGTCGGCACCCTGGTATGCGTCGGCACCGTGATCGTGCTCGGCCCGCACCTGCCTCCGTCGCTGCACGTTGGGCAGCATGGCGGGATGGTGGTGCTGGTGACCATCCTGGTGGTGGTCACCGCGGTCAGCAGCGTCATCGACGCGGGCCTGATCGCGATCCGGTACACCAGCCTGGTGCTGGTCAAGAACCTGCTGGGCAGCCTGGTCAAGGTCGGGGCGCTGCTGCTGCTGGCCAGGTTCGCTTCCGCGGGCCTGCTGATCGCGTTCGGCCTCGGGCTCGTGCTGTCCACCGCGGTGAGCATGGTCGCGCTGGCCCGCCGGCTCGGCGGGCGCTGGGCCGCCGCTGGGTCGATCCGCCTGCTGCGCCGTTATCTGTCGCTGACCTCCGCCAACTACCTGGCCACGGTCATGGGAATCCTCCCGCTGACGGTCGTGCCGGTCGAGGTCCTGGTGATCCGCGGTGCCGAGCAGACCGCGCGGTTCGCCGTGGCGTTCCTGATCGCCAGCTTCCTCAACTTCATCCCTTCGACGGTGGCCCAGGTCCTGTTCGCCGAGGCCTCGCGCCGCGGTGCGTCGCTGCGCGACCAGCTCGGCCGGGCGCTGCGCGGCGTGTACGGGCTGCTGCTGCCCGCGCTGGTCATCGTCGTCGTGGCCGCGCCGCTGCTGCTCAGCCTGTTCGGCGCGGCCTACGCCAGCGCCGCCACCGGGTGCCTCCGCGTCCTCGCCCTGAGCACGCTGCTGACCGGCGGTACTTACCTGATCGACTCGCTTCTGATCGCGCGCGACCGCAAGGCCGCCTACGTGTTTATCAACGGGGTCAACGCGTTCCTGGTCCTCGGCTGCGTGGGAGTGCTGCTGCCGCGCGGGCTCACCGCGGCCGCCGTCGGATGGGCGCTGGCCCAGGGCCTGTCGCTGATGATCGGGCTGGCCATTCTGGCCAGCGGAGGGGCGGGCCGGCGCTGGCGGGCCCGCACCCACCTCGTCCGGCAACGGGAGGCGGGCAGCGGTTCCGGCGCGCGCCCCCGGCGCCGGGTCGTGCTGACCGCGCTGACCGCGGTGATCGCCGCGATCGTGTCGGCCAGTGCGCTCGGCGGCTGTGGATCGGCGCCCCCTTCGGGACTGATCCAGGGGGGCAACTCCAAGGTCAAGTGCATCTACGCGAGGCTCGGCGCCCCGCTCAGGCAGGCCGAGCGGGCCACCGGCGTCACGTACAACTGCCTCGAGACGTTCTCCAACGGCGCCCCGACGTGGGCCGCCTGGACCAGGCCTTGGCTCACCGACCCGATGTACGGGTACGTATCGTGGCTGGCGGCCGACCGGTCCGGACGCCAGCTCATCTTGGCCCAGAACCTCATACCGAACAGCCTGGCCGCCGACCCGGACTGGGCGGCCCGGTGCGCGGCCGGCGCCTACGACTCCTACGCCAGGCAGCTCGGCGAGAACCTGGTCAAGGCGGGTTTCGGCTACTCGGTGATCCGGCTTGGCCCGGAGATGAACGGCACCTGGAACGTGGGCAGCCTGGGGTCGACGCCGCAGGCGTGGAAGGAATGGGCGCAGTGTTTCGCCCGGGAGGTCCGGGCGATGCGGGCGGTTCCGGGCAGCCATCTTCTGTTCGACTGGAACGTCAACGCCCAATACCGGGACATCCCGCTGGCCGACTTCTATCCCGGCAACGCCTACGTCGACATCATCGGCATCGACTTCTACGACACCAGTGGCCTGAGCCTGCCGCCGGTCGGGAACCCGGCGCGGTGGGCTGCGCTGAGCCGCGAGCCCGATAGCCTCAGCGAGGTCGCGGCGTTCGCCGCCGCACACCACAAACCGCTGAGCTTTCCCGAGTGGGCCACGGTGACCTCCCAGGGTGACGACCCTGGTTACGTAACCGCGATGGGGGCGTTCATCGCCCGGCACGACGTCGCGTTCCAGTCCTGGTTCGATGCCGGTGACGACGGCATCTACCAGCTCAGCGCCAGCGAGGCGCCCCGCTCCCTGGCGGCCTACATCAAGGCGTTCGGGTGAGGCGCGTGGGCAGGCTGATGCGGGCGCTGTCGGGGAAGGCCGCAAGCCGGTCGGCCGGGCTGGACGGCGGGTACCCGCTCTCCTTCTACACCGAGCTCGCGCTGCGGTGCTCGCTGGTGAAGACCGCCTGGTACTCGATCCGCTTCCGCGGCGTCGTGGCGGTGGGCCGCGGCAGCAGGTTGCGGGTGCACCGGAGCGCCCGCATCGCCCTCGCCCCCGGATCGGTGCTGGCGATCGGCATGGCGCACGACACCCCCACCGGCGCGGTGCTGCGGATGCGCCCTCGGTCCCGCCTGGAGGTGGACGGGCGCGTGCAGATCATGCGCGGCTGTGGGGTGATGGTGGGATACGACGCAACGCTCAGCGTCGGTGCTGGCACGTTCCTCAACGACGGGTCGGCGGTGTGGTGCGACTGCGCGACCACGATCGGCCCGGACTGCGCGATCTCGTGGGGCGTCCGGATCCTCGATTCGGACCAGCACCGGCTGGTGCGGGACGGAGAGCCCAGCCAGGACGCCCCGGTGCGCATCGGGCGGGGCTGCTGGATCGGGGCGCACGCGCTGATCATGAAGGGCGCGCAGGTTGGCGACGGGTCGGTGGTCGCCGCCGGCGCCGTCGTGACCTCCTCCGTGCCGCCGCGGTCGCTGGTGGCCGGGGTCCCGGCCCGGGTCAGGCGCGAGAACGTCACCTGGGAGCGGTAGGTATCAGCCGGGCGGGTCTTCCCCCACGACCCCGTCGACCGACTCCCGGAGCAGGTCGGCGTGGCCGTTGTGCCGCGCGTACTCCTCGATCAGGTCGATCAGGATCCGCCGCAGGCTGGGGGAGCGGCCGTCGGGCCAGGTGAACCGGGCCAGCTGGTCCAGGCCGTCACCGTCGGCCAGCGCCTCGGCGACCGCGGAGCGGGACCGGGCCACCGCGCCCTCCCAGAGCGTGTAGAGCTCGTCTGGGGTGTCCTCGGCGGCCGAGTGCCACTCCCAGTCGGGGTCGGCGTCGAAGTCGGCCATGTCCCACGGCGGGCCGAACTCCCGCCCGTGCAGCCTGCGCGTGAAGTACTCGTCCTCGACCAGCGCCAGGTGCTTGATCAGCCCGCCGAGGGTCATCGACGAGGGGCCGACCGTCGCCGCCAGCCCTGCCGCGTCCAGCCCGCCGCACTTCCACGCGAAGATCGCGCGTTCCCGCTCCAGGGAGCCCAGCAGGGTGTCGGTCTCGCTCCCGGCGACCGGTGGCTCCCGGAGAATCTCGTCGCTGCTGTCCGTCATGGCAGGACCCTAGCGCCGGTCCCGGGTCAGACCCGAGGCCGGTCAGGGGTTGGCCGGGTCCCGCGCCCGCGCTTCGGCGAAGATGTCGCGGATCTGCCTTTCGCTGAGGCTCCCCCAGAAGCGGACAGAATGGGTTATGAGCTTGTTTCTCTGGAGCAGTTCTGCGGGGTGATCGGGAAGACCTCGCCACCGTAGAGCCATTGGGTCTGCCGGACCGCCGAATTCTCCAAGCTGGTAGCCGGCCGCGACAGTCAGGAGCGACATTATGTGGTCCTCGCCGAGGCGGCTTGATGCCAGCCACGGCTGATCGAGCCAGCCTCTTTGGTAAAGACTGGAGGCCGCCTGATAGCTATGTATGTAGGCGCCCCCTAGTGCGCTCTCCCCAGCGATGTAGCCATTTCTGTGTGCCAGCTCAAGAAAATAGCGAAGAGCCGATCGGCACCGCGGATGCAGGAGTCCTCGCAGGCCGGCTTCGGTGCGCAATTCGCGCGCGGCCCAAGACGGGTCACGGGCTCCGCCATCTGGCCCAATGCGGCATGCTCCCAGGATGCCAATCGCTTCGCTTTGCGCGAATGCAGCCTCGGCGCATTGTCCGAGCCCGTGTCCAATAAGCAGTGCGTCAGTATCAAGGCGCAGGATGATTCTCGGTTCGTATCTCTCCAAAATCCACCGATAACCTGCTGATAGCTTCACCCATAGTCCGCCGTCACCGCCTGGTGCCTTGGGAGGCGCCGGGATGACGACGATGTCCGGTGACAGATCCTCGATGGTGCGCATGTGTTTGCTCAGCGTTGGCGAGTCATTGACCACCAATACGACTCTTGGAGACTCGGTGTAATGTATAACGCTGGCGAGTGTGTCCAAAATGTCCTCGCCTGGGCCAGCGGGTATCACGATTGCGATGCCTATGTGTGGTTTCATCGGCGGCTGACCCTATTTCCGCGAGATGTCTGCGTCCGTGCCTGCCGACGGTCGGCGCGGGTCATAATAGCCGCGCCAGCGCCCCGCGAGAAACCCGAAATGAGTGGCGGAGTATGGCCAGTGTTTCTGGTACCCTCTATTTCTCGACCACCCGCAGGACTTCTTGCACTCCGGGTAGATGTACACATTAGTCCGTAAATTGCTTGGCATGCCCAAGTGAATTCGACCAAGACAGGATTCTGATGGGCAATCCAATCCTTGATCGCATTACCTATCAACCAGAGCACGCGGCGCCCGCGCCGATTCCCTGGCCCGAGGGGCTGGCACCGAAAGGGACTCAATACGGGCGGGAAAGCGACGATCCGCTTCCGCTGGCCGAGGTGGTGGTTGCGACCTGGACCTTTGCGGAAGGAGAGGCGCTGGCCGACGTGCTGACCCCGGGTCTGCCGAGCACGACCTGGCGGCCTTACGCCCACCGCTGGAGCATTTACGAGACCCAGCTGACCGACAGCTCACCGGCTCGGGATGCGCAGTGCATGGCCTATGTGGCCAACGTCAGCATCGGGTCGGTACAGGTCCTCGCGTTCAAATCCGAACTGCACCTGGCCACCGATGGCATCTCCGCCCCGATCGTCCAGTTGTGGAAGCAGATAGTCCAGGAAGCCCAGCCCACGCTGATCATCAGCACGGGCACCGCGGGCGGCATCGGCGAGGCCACCCAGCTGGGCGACGTCTTTGCGGTGACGAACGCGAAGTTCAATTGCACCCAGGCCTTCAGGTCAAAGCCGTGGGCCCAGCAGCTTTTCCAGGGCCCTCAGCTCGCGGGGGGCGGCCAGGCGTCGAGCTTTGGCGACCTTGTCGCGCCCAATGCCGGGCATCTCGCTCCCGTTGCCGACCGCGCGCCGCGCCTGACCTTCGGGGGGACGAGCGGCGGTGTGGAGACGATCGACTACTTCGGCTTTGCCAACACGACCGACTCCTACGGCATCGTCAGTAACTACCCCGAGGCCCGCACCGAGGAGATGGACGACGCCACTCTCCCACTGGCCCTCACAGGCATCGACAACCCGCCTCGGTGGTGCTCGATCCGTAACGCCAGCGATCCCGAGGTCTCCTCCTCGATCGGCGACCTCCAAGCGCAGGCTCGCTGGGCCACCCAGATCTACCAGGAGTACGGCTACTGGACGACCATCGGGTCGGCGATCGCCACCTGGGCCGTCATCGCCAACCTGGCATGAACCGTCATCGCAAACCTGACCTGAAAAGGAGGCCACCGTGCCCGGACCCTACAAGCTCGGCAAACAGCCGCCTGTCCTCGACGACCGGACCTTGCGCTTCAGCGACTACGTGACGCCGGCGTTGCCGGCACCGCCCGATTCCGTCGCCTACTACGACAAGGTCCCTGCGTGGCCGATGTACTACAACGACAAATACGGCGACTGCACCTGCGCGGCGGCCGGTCATATGATCCAGAACTGGACCGCCAGCGCCGCGACTGAAATGACCCCTCCAGCCAGAACGGTGCTGACGTTCTACGAGCACTTCGTGGGCACGCCGCCACCTCCGGATGCCGGATGCGACATGCTGAGCGTGCTCAAGTACTGGCGCAGGGACGGGCTGGACCGGCAGAAGGTGCAGGCCTTTACCAGCCTCGAACTGCAAAACCAATCGCAGGCCCAAAGTGCCGTCTACCTCCTGGGCGGAATTTACATAGGCGTCGAGCTCCCGGACTTCACCGTCCAGGGCGACGACTGGCTGGCCATCCCGTGGGTGGTACCGCCGGGCGGTCCGGTCGGGAACGCCGCTCCTAACCCGCAGAATGGGCACTGCATCCCGGCGGTCGGCTACGACCCCGAGCAGCTGTGGATCGTGACGTGGGGCAGCCTGAAATCGATGAGCTGGGGCTTTTACAACGCCTACGCGGACGAGTCCTATGCGGTCGTGAGCACCGATTTCATCGGACGCGGCGAGGAGTCGCCAGCGGGGTTCGATCTAGCCGCCCTGGAGAAGGATCTGGCACAGCTCTGAGGACTGCCTCCAACGCGACCAACGACCCGGCATGCTGGGACTGGTTATGCGGGGGTGGTGACGGTTTCGGCGGCGACGGCGCCGTCGATGTAGGTCACCGAGTTGGCGGGGATCGCCGGAACCCGCGGGCCGGGCAGCACGACCGCGGTGAGGTTGAGCGGGTCGGCCGCTGAGATCCGGACCGGCTGGCCGGTGGGGCGCTGCTTGCGCACGCCGCGCAGCACATCGACCGCGTCGGGGTGGGCGAACTGCTCGCCGCTGAACCCGGAGACGAACCGGCCGCCGCGTATCGTGCCGCGGGCCTCCATGCGGCGCAGCGCCCAGAGCACGTCGCGCCAGGGTACGGCCAGGTTCTCCCGGGTGGCCAGGTCGCGGAAGATCACGCCCCAGCGCGCGGCCAGCTGCTCGGCGACGGCCTCGGCCAGCTCATCCCGGTCCGGGGCGGTTGCCGGGGTGGGCAGCAGGCTCCAGCGCCCGTCCGACCCAGCGCCTGCCCCGCCGATCCCGCGCCGCAGGCCGCGTCTTGGCACCGCGGGACCCCGGCCGCCCCGGCGCAGCAGCGACCGCACGGCGCGGAACCCGT
>JASHOI010000573.1 GCA_030041195.1 Streptosporangiaceae bacterium
GAGGTGGCGCTCGACGCGGGCGCGGCCGCCGCCTACCTCGTTGACGACGCCTCGGACATCGATCCTTCCTGGCTGGACGGCGTCGCGACGGTCGGCGTGACCAGCGGCGCCTCGGTGCCCGAGGACCTCGTGTCCGGGGTGGTCGGCTGGCTCGCCGAGCAGGGGTTCGGCACCGTCGAAGAAGTAGAGGCGGTGCCAGAGCGCATGGTGTTCGCGCTCCCCCACGAACTGCGCGAAAGCGCCGCCGACGGCTAGAGCGTCGGCCGGGCAGCCGAACGGACCTCTTCCGGCGTCCGCTGCTGCTCGCGGGTCGGTCGTCCGCTGGGCTGGGATTCCTAAAAGATCTAGGAGGCTCGCGTGCAAATGCTGCACGTCAGGCTCCTAGATCATTGGATCTTGACCGGGGCGGGCGGGGGGCACGGGAGCGGCTTGTCGTGCGATCACGGAATCCGCGGCAGAGCCTCCTGTCAGGCGTGTCGGCCGACAGGGTTCCCCGCTCTTGACGGCCGCTCTAACCCCGGCCGCCGCCGGGGCCGCGCGGATCGCGCTGCCCGAACGGCTCACGCTGCGCCGACCGTCCGCGCACCCCGAGGTCGCCGCGCAGTTCCGCGCCCATATCACGGACGCACTGCGGCAGGCCCCGCGGCAGCGCGATGATCAGGCCGATGACGACCCCGCTGAACAGCCATGGCGCGACCCCGGCCAAGGTGAGTATGGTCCCCTCGGCGGCGGACGTCAGCGAGTGGCGCACGGTATCCGCGTGCGAGGTCAGCAGCTCGGCGATGACCAGGGAGACCATGAAGACCAGCGGCGGGGTGACCACGACAGCCAGCAGGGCGTCGCGGCGGGTGTAGCAGGCCGCCAGCGCGCAGCCGACCACAAAGCTCAGCCCGGTCAGCAGCTCAAGATGCAGCCAGCCGGCCGCCTGAGTTCCCAGGAAGAACAGCAGGAACATCGCCACAATCGCGCCGCGCGCCGTCATCCGCGTTGCCGGAGGGCCATCGCCGCCGCCGCTGCCGCCGCTCCCCGGCCGCGGCGCAAGCTCCCCGGAGGCTGCCCCGCCGGAACCGGTCGGTTGCGGGCGGCTTGGCCGGGCCCCGGGCGCGCCGCCCGGCTGGCCGGCGACCGCGATCGAGCCGGACGGGCTGACCTGCCCCGCGGCATCCGTTCTCAGGATGTCTCGCAACCAGCCCAGACGGACCGGCCACACTCCCCGCTCGGCCCGCTCCCCGTGCGGCAAACCGTTCCCTCCTCCGTTCGCGGCGGTCATGCCGCCGTCAGCCGGCAGCACCCATCGCCCGAGGCCCGCTCACCAGCTGCGGCGCAGTCTTGTCGCCGCGCACCGGGCCCGTTTCCGCTACGAGGTCGGGGTCTGGATCGGGGATCAGGTCGGCCGCGGACAAGGCCCGGACGGTCTCAACTACCGGCGTGGGCGCGCCGAGCTCCGCGTCGACCACGCCAAGCTCGTTGAGCTTACGGGCGGTCACCAGAACGCGGCCCTCCAGCGAGCCGATCGTCTTGTTGTAGCTGGACACCGCGCTCGTGAGGGCCTTGCCGAGGCCGTCCATGTGCTTGCCCATGCCCGCGATCCGGTCATAGAGCTCCCGGCCCAGGTCAAAAACGGCGCGGGCGTTCTCGGACAGAGCCTCCTGCTGCCAGGCGTACTGGGCGGTGCGCAGCATGGTGATCAGGGTGGTAGGGGTGGCAATATGCACTTTGTGGGTGATCGCGTGCTCTAGCAGCGCCGGGTCATGCTCGAGCGCGGGGGCCAGGAACGCCTCACCGGGGATGAACAGCACGACGAACTCGGGTGCCGGGCTGAGCGCTGACCAGTAGGCCTTGGCGGCCAGCCGGTCCACGTGCTCGCGAAGGTGCCTGGCGTGCGCGTCCAGCCGGTTCTCGCGCACCGCGTCGTCGGTGGTCTCGGCGGCCTCCAGGTAGGCGGCGAGCGAGACCTTGGAGTCCACCACGATGTTCTTCCCCCCGGCCAGCCTGATCACCATGTCCGGGCGCTGCATCCCGTCGTCGGTGGTCACGCCCACTTGCTCGTCAAAGTCGCACCGGGCGTTCATGCCCGCCATCTCGACGACCCGCCGCAGCTGCATCTCGCCCCACCTGCCGCGGGCCTCGGGCCGGCGCAGGGCTGTCACCAGGGCCTGGGTCTGGGCGCGCAACTCGTCCGAGCTCTGCCGGGCGACCATCACCTGCTCGGCGAGGGCGGCCGCGGACCTGATCCTGGCCTCGTCGCTCTCGCGCAGCTGGATCTCCACGCGGGCGAGGGTTTCCCGGAGCGGCTGGACCATGTGCTCCACGGCGGCCTTGCGGGTGTCGAGCTCGCCGGCCGCTCTGGCGTTGGCGGCCTCCAGCCGGCCCGCTGCCATCTCAAGGAACCGCTTGCTGCTCTGGTCCAGGGCCTCCCCGGCCAGTGACTGGAAATGCTCGGCGGCGGCCGTCTGGCTGGTCACATGGCTCCGCGCGTACAGGTACCCGATGAGCGCGCCCAGCGCGGCGCCAACCAGAAGGCCGGCCAGCAGCGAGATCGTGTTCATATCTCGCCATGCTCGCAGCCGCCGCTGACAGTTCCTGCCGCGACACGCCCGGGCCGGACGGGTGCTTCAAACCCGCATGTCCCCTATGGGCCATTGCGTCTCCTGCGCGCACGGGCGAGGGGCGGGCGTGTTGCGCCTAGACTCGCCGGGGTGAGCCTGTCCATCGGCATCGTCGGCCTGCCCAACGTCGGCAAGTCCACCGTGTTCAACGCGCTGACGCGATCCACGGCGGTGGCATCCAACTACCCGTTCTCCACCAAAGACCCCAACGTGGGCATCGTCGGCGTCCCGGATCCGCGGCTGGCCGAGCTGGCCGGACTGTACGACAACGCCCCGGTCGTGCCCGCCGCGGTCAGGTTCGTGGACATCGCCGGGCTGGTCCGCGGCTCCTCGCATGGGCAGGGCCTGGGCAACCAGTTCCTGGCGCACATCCGGGAGACCGACGCGATCTGCCAGGTGGTCCGGGTCTTCAGCGACCCGGACGTGATGCACGTGGACGGCGACGTGGACCCGGAGCGGGACATCGACACGCTGGCGATCGAGCTGATCCTGGCTGACGTGCAGACGCTGGAGAAGGCCATACCGCGGCTGGCCAAGGAGGCGAAGTTCGCCAAGGACCCGGCGAAGGTCCGGGCGGCCGACGCCGCCGTCAAGGCGCAGCAGGTGCTCGACGGCGGGACCACGCTGTTCGCGGGGGCCGCGGAGGCCGGGATCGACGTGGCCGACGTGCGCGAGCTGCAGCTGCTGACGGCTAAGCCGTTCGTGTACGCGTTCAACATGGACGAAGCCGAGCTGGGCGACAAGCCGATGCGCGAGCGGCTGACCGAGCTGGTGGCGCCCGCGCAGGCGGTGTTCCTCGACGCGAAGACCGAGGCCGAGCTAGCCGAGCTGCCCGAGGAGGAGGCGGCCGAGCTGATGGCCGAGCTCGGGCTGGGCGAGCCGGGACTGGCCCAGCTCGCGCGGGCCTGCTTCGCGGCGCTGGGCCTGTCCACCTTCCTGACCGCGGGCCCGAAGGAGGCGCGGGCATGGACGATCCGGGCCGGGGCCACGGCGCCGGAGGCCGCCGGGGTGATCCACTCCGATTTCCAGCGCGGGTTCATCAAGGCCGAGGTTGTCTCGTTCGATGACCTGATGGCCGCGGGGTCGATCGCGGCGGCGCGGGCGGCCGGCAAGGCGCGGATCGAGGGCCGGGACTACGTGATGCACGACGGCGACGTGGTCGAGTTCCGCCACAGCTGAACGTCAGAGGCGACTCCTACCGTAGGTACGGCCAGCGACGAACGTCATCGCGCTGCAGCGCCAAGTGGCTACGTACACTACGAGACAGGATCACCAGGTGACGAAGCCCGTCCGACACAACCAGCGCTCAATGAAACGGTTGCTTGAGGCAAACGGCTGGACCGAAGCCGCCGGAGGCAAGCACGTCGTGAAGATGACCAAGCCAGGTCATAGGCCGATCACGCTGCCCCATGACAAGGGTGGGGGCGGATACCCGATCGGGTTATCGATGGCGATCATGCGGCAGGCAGGACTTAAGGGAGGCAACGAGTGATGGCCGAAGAGGTGTACACCGTGCGCGTCCACCACGAGCCCGGCGAGGAGCTATGGGCGGAAGTCCTGGAGTTGCCCGGCTGCTTCGCTGCCGGTGCCGACATGGAGGAGCTGCGCGAGGCCCTGACCGAAGCGATCAGTCTCTACCTCTCCGAACCTGGCCACGTAACACACGTCGAGCTGGAAGATGAGCCAGGTTCGGTAACGGAGCACCGGATGCTGGCCCGAACCGCCTGATGCGCGACGGCGACGTGGTCGAGTTCCGGTTCAACGTGTAGCCGTCGATGGACAGCCCCGACTGCCTGCCGGGCCAGGTCTTTTCCTATGCGCGGCTGGTGACGGAGCAAGTCGGCGCGAGCCTGGGCGGACGGCTGCGCGCGGCCTACCTGCACGGGTCGGCCGTGCTCGGCGGCTGGGTGCCGGAACGCAGCGACGTGGACATGCTGTTTGTCGCCGACGACGGCGTGCCCGGCCATGCGGTGGAAGCGATGGCCACCGCGCTGGCCGTGGCACGGCCCGCCTGCCCCGGCTCGGGGCTTGAATGCACCGCGGTCACGGCCGGGCAGGCCGCGCGCCCGCGCCCGCCGTGGAAGTTCCTGCTGCACGTCGCCGAAGCCCCGGGCGGCACCGACGTGTGCATCGTCGCGGGCGATGACCACCCAGGAGACCCCGACCTGCTGATGCACTACACGGTGTGCCGCGCAGCCGGATGGCCCGTGTGCGGGCCGGCGCCGCTGGAGCTGATCGGCAGCGTGCCCCGGCCGGCGGTGCTCGGTTACCTGGCCGGCGAACTCGGCTGGGGACTCGAGCACGGCTCCGAGGCCTACGCGGTGCTCAACGCCTGCCGTGCGCTGATCTTCCTGGCCGACGGGCGGATCGTGTCCAAGGTCGCTGGCGGCCGCATCGCGCTGCAGCGCGGCCTGGGGCCGCCCGCCGTACTCCGCCGTGCCCTGGACCAGCAGCAGGGCAGCGCCCCGAAGCAGGCAGCCGCGCCGGACGCGGCCGGCTTCGTCCACGCTGCCGCCACGATGCTCGGTTCCGCCGCCGGACCGGCGCCGGGCCATCCGGCGTGATCATCGCGAGCCCGCGGCGGTGAGCACCGCGAGAACCATCGTGGTCAGGGCCGCGATCCCGTGGCTGGCCGGGATCAGCGCCGCCAGCTGCGCCCGCTGGTGCCGCGCGGCTCTGGACGACGGCTCGGCACGTACCTGCGCGACCACGTCCTCGACGAGCTGGCTGAGCAACACGTCATCGGTGAGCGCACGCTTGAGCATCTCATCGGTGAGCGCGCCGGCCAGCGCTCCTTCGTCGGGTTTGGCCAGGGCGTCCTCGCCGACCGGGCGGCCGTCATCCGGATCGCCTGGGCCGGTGCCGGATTCGGCGCGGTGCGCTGGGAACGGCGTCCACACGGTCACCGTCGAGATGCCGAGCCCGATCACGAGCATCAGCACGCCAACGGCCAGCCAGGCCAGCACGATCCATCGGGTGGCCAGGTAGCTGACCCATACCAGCAGCCCGGTGCTGGCCATGCCGAAGTGGCCGAAGACCACCCTCGGGGCCAGCCGGTCGGCGGCGCGCTGCCGCCGCAGGCCGCCGCGCGCGATCCAGGTGCGCAGCATGTATCCGCCGCTGGCGGCGTCGAACAGCCAGGTGCCGAGCGTGACGAAGGCCAGCGTGCGGCTGGGCGCGGCGGCTGCCGAACTGGACTGCGCCTGCAGGAAACCCGCGATCGCGGCTACCTCGGTGGTAACGCTCATAGGCCTCTCCGGGTGATGGCAGCGTATATGCCCGGCCGCGCCGGAGCCAGACCGTGCGGTCGGCGTAGCGTTCCGGCCCCCGAGTGGGGTGGGACCGGGCGGTGCAACGGTCCGCCGTGCCTTCGTAGACTCCTGAGCCATGAGCACAGAGCCCGAGCCGCCTGCCGCCCGGCGGGTCCCCCAGGAGCGCACCTTCCACGGCGACACGATCGTCGACGAGTACGCGTGGCTGGCCGACAAGCAGAACCCGGAAACGATCGCCTTCCTCGAGGCCGAGAACGCATACACCGAGGCGATGACCGCCGGCCAGGAGAGCCTTCGCGAGGCCATTTTCGGCGAGATCAAGGCCCGGACCAAGGAGACCGACCTGTCCGTGCCGAGCCGCAAGGGCGGCTGGTGGTACTACGTGCGGACGGTCGAGGGCCAGCAGTACCCGGTGTTCTGCCGCCGCGCCGTCCGCCCGGACGACGCCGGTCCGCCCATAAGCGAGGACGGCGCGCCGCTGGACGGCGAGGAGGTGCTGCTGGACGGCAACGAGCTGGCGGGCGACGGGCAGTTCTTCGCGATCGGTGCCTACTCCGTGAGCCCGGACGGCCGGCTGCTGGCCTATTCCACCGACTTCTCCGGCGGGGAGCGCTTCACGCTCCGGGTCAAGGACCTGGTCACCGGCCAGACCGCGGCCGACGAGATCCCGGACACGTTCTACGGCGCGGCCTGGTCGCTGCTCGGCTCGGCGCTGTTCTACACCACGGTCGACGACGCCTGGCGGCCGTACCGGGTATGGCGGCACATGGTCGGCACCGCAGCGGCCGACGACGTCATCGTCTACGAGGAGAGCGATGAGAAGTTCCGGGTCGGTATCGGCCTGACCCGCAGCGAGCGCTTCCTGGTCCTGTCCGTGGCGAGCTCGGTGACCAGCGAGGCGTGGCTGCTGGACGCGGCGCTCCCCGAGGACGAGTTCCGCGTGGTGCTACCGCGGCGGCAGGGCGTGGAGTACCACGTCGATCACCAGATCGCCCCGGACGGCGCCGATCGCCTGCTGATCCTGCACAACGAGCACGCCGAGAACTTCGAGCTCGATGTCGCGCCGCTGTCCGACCCGGCGGACCGCACGACGCTGATACCGCACCGGGCCGACACGCGCCTGCTCGACGTCGACGCGTTCGCCGACTACCTGGCGGTGTCGTTCCGCCGCGACGGGCTGACCGGCGTGCGGATCATCCGCGGTGACCGTACCGAGTACGAGGTGCCGTTCCCCGAGCCGATCTACACCGTGTCTCCTGGCAGCAACCCGGAGTACTCCTCGAGCGTGCTGCGTCTGGGCTACGTCTCGCTGGTCACCCCGGATTCGGTCTACGACTGCGACATGGCCAGCGGCGAGCTCACCCTGCTCAAGCGCCAGCCGGTGCTGCCGCTGCCGGGCGGGCAGGAGTACCGCCCCGACGACTACGAGCAGCACCGGGAGTGGGCGACAGCGAGCGACGGCACCCGGATCCCGATCTCGCTGGTGTGCCGGAAGGAGACCCCGCGCGACGGCAGCTCGCCGTTCTTGCTGTACGGCTACGGCAGCTACGAGATCTCGATGGACCCCAGCTTCTCGATCAGCCGGCTGTCGCTCCTCGACCGTGGCTTCGGGTACGCGATCGCGCATATCCGCGGCGGCGGGGAGATGGGCCGCCACTGGTACGAGGACGGCAAGCTGCTGCACAAGAAGAACACCTTCACCGACTTTGTCGCGTGCGCCGAGCACCTGGCCGACAGCGGCTGGACGGCGCCGTCGCGGCTGATCGCCAGCGGCGGCTCGGCCGGCGGCCTGCTGATGGGCGCGGTCGCGAACATGGCGCCGCAGGACTTCGGCGGCATCGTCGCGCGGGTCCCGTTCGTGGACCCGCTCACCTCGATCCTCGACCCGTCGCTCCCGCTGACCGTGACCGAGTGGGAGGAGTGGGGAGACCCGCTGCACGACGCGCAGGTCTACGCGTACATGAAGTCCTACTCGCCGTACGAGAACGTGACCGGGCAGACCTATCCGCCGATCCTGGCGGTGACCAGCCTGAACGACACCCGCGTGCTCTACCACGAACCCGCCAAGTGGATCGCGCGGCTGCAGGCGGAGGCCAAGGGGGGCCCGTTCCTGCTGCGGATCGAGATGGTGGCCGGGCACGGGGGCCGCAGCGGCCGGTACGACAAGTGGCGTGAGGAGGCGCTGGTCCTCGCCTGGATCGTGACCACCGCCGGCGCCTGAGCCGCCCTGCTCCCTCACCCCGGTCTTCTCGACCGCCCGGAACGCGACGCGTCCTCGGCTCGTCGAGCAGTCCCGCGCGATCTCGTGTCCGGCGCCCGGCCGCCGGCCGGCTGCCCACCCGCTCCGCCACTGGGCCGCTGGGCCGCTCCGCCGCTGGGCCGCTCCGCCGCTCCCGCGCCCGCCGCGTCCAAGATCAAAGATCTAGGAGACTGGGCGGCAGTATGTGCTCGCAGCGAAATAACCCGTTGCTTTCTGTTGTAGCGTCCTGGCGCATGGTATGCACGGCGCGCCAGAGTGAGCGCTTTGGCCGAATCT
>JASHOI010000574.1 GCA_030041195.1 Streptosporangiaceae bacterium
CAGAACCACCGTGGCCAGCGCATCGGGCCAGGCCGCTCGGCCAGGGCTGCATGATCGACTCTCCTCGCGTTCTGGCAGGAGCGTGACCCCGAGAAGGTAGGCTACGGCTGGCCATCCGGGATGTAGCGCAGCTTGGTTAGCGCGCCTGCTTTGGGAGCAGGAGGCCGCGGGTTCGAATCCCGCCATCCCGACCAAACCCGCAGGTCGTAGGGTCTGCGGTAGAGTGTCAGTACGGTTTTCAAGATCATCTGACCGTCATTTGACCGGGCGGTTGAACGTCAACTGGCGGCAGCGGCTGCCAGTGCCTGGCACCGAATAGCACGGCATCGGGCCGTGTCGGGGGTTTCGCTGAACACGATCGTGTTTCAGCCGATGGCTGCACCGAGTCCGGCGCGGGACGAGCTCGTTGACGAGATGCCGGCATGCAGCTGACGTTGTGGCGTCTGGCGTGCCGTAGCAGGGCGGCCGGTTGCACTCAGCCGGAGGCCCACATAGCCCAACAGCCCGGCAGCCCAGTCGAGCCTGATCCACGGCCACGATGTCAACGGCCGAGACTCGCTTGGTGCGCGGTCCGCAGGAAAGCTTTCGTCGGAAACCGCCGTGGTGCAGACCGGACCACGGGAGAATCACCTGCGATTCAGTGCTCATGCCATTTATCCGGACGACTAGCCGTATGTGTCGTGAGGAAGTGTGGTGGGCGTGGCCCGATCCGAAGCCCAGATGTTGAACGGCGCTGGGCCGTTCTGGACTGAGAAGCTGTATCGGCCATCTGGCGGCCAGGATCATTTGGGGCTCGGCAGTGTCAGTTCGGATCGGATCCTGCGCACGTTGGCTCCAGGCATCAACGTGTTGACGGTGCACCCTAGGTACTGGAGCTTTTACTCGTTCGTGCTCGAGGAGTTCTGGCAGCGTCGGCTTGCTCGCACCAGGCGCTCGTTCGCTGGCTTCTACCGGCCGTGCGAGTCGATCTACGCGGTTGCGGTTCATCTGTGCGACCGGCCCGAGCATGAGCAGCATGGCCCGATGCGCGGGGTCGTCGGAACGGATAAGGCTCGGCCGTATGCCGCGCGGGCGTCGGCCGAGTTCGATCCGATGTATGAGTACATCGACAGCGATCTGGGCGGGTATGGGCTGTACTACGGGACCACCATGGCCGCGACGGGCCTGGTGATCCCGGCCCTGCCACAGGCCGGCGTCCCGTTCGACGCCCCCACGCCCGCTGGGCAGCGGGCAGCCGCCACGTTCCGCGAGGCGATCGTCGGCACTGCGTATTACCGCGAGTATTTCGGGCAGCCGGAGCGGTCTGTCCCCGCGGGCGTGGTGCTGGAGTACGCCAGGGCGGCTTGTCTGTGCCAGCTGCAGACCGACCACGCGCCGGACCGTGCGCTGCTGCGGGACGTGTTCTGTCATGGGGGTGACCCGGACGAGGCGGCCCTGCGCCGTGCCACGCTGCGGTTTTTCCTCGACCTCTCGGTCGAGACCGATGGCTTCCCGGTCGACCAGGACACGTTCCGGCGGCTGATCTACTTCCGTGACCTTGGTGACGGGCAGCGGTACGTGCCGCGGGCCGAAGTTATGCGCGCCGCCCGGCGGTGGCGGCTCTACCAGGCGCGGGAATACTATTCGCTGGCCTTCAACCGGCTATGGGGGTTGTTGTGCGCCTGGGGCGCCGATCGGAGCGCAGCCGGCGCAGTGTCGATACCTATCGCTGAGTGGTGGGCCTGGCTAGATGGTGCCCTGGACGTCGGCCCAGTCGGCAGGGACTTCGGGGCAGGGGATCCAGGCATCACTAGCTCGGCGCCGCTGGCCGAGCTCGCACGCTGGGTCGCGGAGGCCGCCTCGACCGGCGCAGGGGTCGATGAGATCTGGCCGCAGAACGGTCCGCTCACCGAGGACCGCCTCTCTGCGTGGCGTGCTGATCCTGCTGATGATCCGGGCCTGGCGGCGGCGATGATCGTTTTGCTGTTCCTGATCAGGGAGCGCGTCGGCCGCCCTGGACAGCAGTTGCAGCTCGGTGAAGACGTGGACATCCTGGCCGCGGGTGGCGCGGAGCGGCTGGCGATGAGCAGGTTCTTTGACCGGGCTCGCCGCGCCATCATGGCCGGGGCGACGGTCGGCGAGTTCGCCCGGTCGCTCGTCTTGGACTTTGTCATCCGCCAGCACGAGCGGGTGGCGATGAGCAAGCTGCCCGACGATACGTTCCGGTTCCGCCGCGACGGCGACCGGTTGCGGTTTTCCACGCTGCGCGCTGTGACTGGGTTCAATGACTCGCGGTTCACTGCGGTGTCCACGATCGTTGCCGAGCTGGGATTGTCTGGCGCCTTGCAGGCAGCCGATCATGCGCTCAGCCCCGCAGGAACAAGGCTGCTCACGGTCGGCGACCTGCCCGATCGGCCGCTGACCGATCCTCCTGATCCGGGAGGGCAGACGTGACCCGGTTGCGGGTTCCCGAGTTGCTGCGCGGGAGTGAGTGGGAACACGCACTGGTTCTCACTTACAGTTTGGACCTTCCGTTCTATGAGCGGGACCTGGGGCGGACGCTGGCCCGCGTGCCGAACCGGGTCGTCCTGGCGGATGCGCGCAGGCTCGCAGAGCACTTCGACGACATCGGTCGCGGCGGTGAGGTCCTGCACGGCGCGAACGTCTCCTATGCCGTCGCCGGCCTGACCTCGGCGCGTGCCGCCCACGCCAAGGTCATCTTGCTGGCCGCCCCGGGTGCCGGCCTGGCGATCGTCGGCAGCGGCAACCTGACCCTCGGCGGCTATGCATCCCAGGGCGAACAGTTCTGCGTCTACCGGTATGACGGAGCCGAGGACCAGCTGCCGCCGTTCGCGGCCGTCCGGCAGCTCCTCGACGGCATGACCGCTCGGGACTGGATCGACGAGGTTACCCGCTGGCACCTGGACCAGATATGGGCCGGAGCTCCATGGCTCGGTGCCAGCATTGCCCCGGGCACGCCGATGCCGGTCCGGCACAACCTCGATGCCCCGCTTCTTGCGCAGCTGGCGGAGCGGATCGGCAGGCACCAGGTCAGCGAAGTCGTCGTTCACGCGCCGTTCTACGACCCGACCTGCGCCGCCCTCGGCCGCCTGCTCGGTCAGATCGCCCCAGCGTCTGTCCAGATCCTGGTTCAGGAACACGAGACAAGCGCCGACCCGGACGCGCTTGCCTACGTCTTGGCCACATATCCAGGCAGTACTGCAGTCCACGCCGTCAGCGCGCCAGAGGCCGGGACGTACCTGCACGCCAAGTTCATCCTCGCCCGCACCCGCGAGGAGGACATCGTCTTGTCCGGCTCGGCGAACATGTCCCTGTCCGGGCTGTGCAGCACTGCCGCAGCCGGCAACGTGGAGGTCGGCAACCTTCTGTCCGGACCTCCTGGCTCGTTCGACTACCTGCTCGGCGGCCTGACGATCGCTCCACCCGCCGACGACCCTGCCACCCTCCGCATCACCCTGAGGCCCGGTGACGATCTGCAGCCGGACTTGGTCACCCTGCGCTCAGCGAAATGGCAAGACGGCGTGCTCACCATCGTCGCGGACCGGAATCTGCCCATTGCCGAGCATGTTCTGCTGCGGGTCGGCGAGATCACCAGCGAGGACGCCGCGTCCGACATCGCCGGTGCCGTTGCCATCTTCCGCCAGGTTGGGACACCTGCAAGCCAAGCGCTGGAGCGGGCCGTCCCCGTGGCGTTGCTGCTCCGCGAAGACAACAGCGGGTGGGCGGCCACCACCCCGGCATGGCCCTATCACGTGGATGCACTGCGCGGCCTCCTGGCACGATCAGCTGATCACGAGGTGCTCCGCGGCGTCGGCAGCCTGCCTGCTGACGAGGAGGATCTCCTCGATCTGCTGGAGGAACTCCAGCGCAGCCTGGTCCCCGACTTCGAGACAGCCTGGCGGCTGGCCCGCCGCGACCCCGCCCCGGCCGGGCCGGACAAGGAAACTGGGGAGCCCGCCAGCCTCGCCGACATCGATTTCGAGCTACTGCGACGCCACCCCCGAGTGGCGCAATACCTCCGCTCCCGCCAGGGCCGTGACGCGAGCGAACCCACCGACCTGCAGGTCATCCTGTCCGCGATCGCCAGTCACTTCGGAAGAACCCCGAGCCCAGACGCAAATCAAGCTGGAAAGGCTGATATAGGCGGCATCGAGGCCGGGCTATCAGGCGACGACACCAGCCAAGACACCGAGCAAGAGCGACGGCGCCTGTCCGCCCAGGCACGTAACAGGCTGGCCTGGCAGCGATTCATCACTCGCTACCTCGATGGCCTGTCTGACCCGAGGTTCCTGGAACTGGCCGGGCCCGTCATGCTCGCCCGGAACGCAGCGGTCTTCAACCACCTGCTCGCGCTGCTTCTCCAGCGCGGCTCCATCCGGAACGACTTCGGAATCGCCGCCCAGCTCAGGCTCTGGCACTTCCTGTGGGGACAAGCCCCGGACGACCTGGGCCTGGTCGGCAGCCTCGACGAGGAAACACTATCCGCCGTGACCGCGATCTTCGCCGACACCCACACCCTTAGCATGGTCCTGGCCGCGCTGAGCTGGTCATACGTGCTCGCCCACGACGTGCGCGCCTACGGCCAGGTGCTGGCCTTGCGCGACTTCTGGCGCCACCTGCTAACCGATCCGCAAGTAAGCCTCGATGATGACGTCCTAGTCGACGCGGCCTCTGAGCTAGCCCTCGATCAGGCCGACCCGCTCGCCGCGCTCGGCGAGGCACTGCTCGAGCTAGCCACGGACAGTTCCGAAGACGAGGTGCTAGACACTGTCCCCGCCGCCTTCGGCTCGCACCGAGCACATTGCCGTATCGAAAAAGAGCAGGTCATCCGGACCAACCCCTTCGACGACGAAGCCAAAGGCCATCAGATCATCACACCAGTCCTGATCATCGATGACGAGCATGCGTTTGTCGATGCCGCCCGCGCGTCAGCGGCCCTGATTGCCTGGATAGCGGCGGAGCAACGCCCGTATTACCGGATCCACCTTCCCCAAGAGCGCGCCACCGCCGTCGCCGACCCCGGCCTCGACGTCTACTGGCTAAGTACGCGTGACGGCACACAGCGGCTGCCATCACTAGCCAGCGAGGGGCCCGCGTGGCTCTCCGCAGCCAAGCGCCTCGGCCACAGACTGGGCGCAGCCGAGGCTGCATAGCACAAGGCCGACGCGGGCTGATGAGCATTGGCGCTGCCCTCTCAAGGCGGTAGCGCCGGTTCAAATCCGGTCGGGGCTACGACAGATGTAGCAGGTCAAGGGCTCGATCGCTGGTTGCGGCGGTCAGGCCTTGATCATTTGTCATCGATTCGTCATCGAGCCAAGCCGTCGCTGAGCGGCAGTGGACGCCACAAAGTGATCATCATCGACACTTCAAGCCCCCACGCAGCTACCGGTACGTCAACCACAACACCTTGCGCGCACTCGTCAACGGCCATCCTGCAGGAACCCCGCTGCTCTCCCTGCTGCAAAGCTGACGCATAAGACGGCTAAGCGCGAAGGATGGTGCCCACTCAGCGAGCACGACGTTCCGACGTGAGTCCTAGTCGGTCTGTTCGGTCGAAGCGCGAAGCGATGCAACGGATCACGCAGAATGACGTGATGGAGAGCCGGTTAACTGTATGGAATATTGCCTTACCATTGCCATAAGCTTATGCTTCCATTATGAACCTGCCCGAATCTGAATCGCTTCGGCTTGAACTCCAAGAAGCCCTAACTACCTATCGGCATCATACTTCTCTAGTGATACAAGCATTCGGGTTCATTGTCGCAGCCGACTCTGCTCTTCTAGCTTACGGATTTACACAAAAGGTGAGAACCATATTCCTTATCGCAAGCTTGATGCCAATAGTCATGTTGATCACGGTCATAGAGATAATGCCAAGAGCCGTCGTAGCTGGCTATGCCGCGATTAAGCTTGAACGAAAGCTATTGCTGAATGAAGAATCCTTCTCCCAGCTCTACTTTCAGTTTGTTCCTAGAACCCTATACTCTGGGCTCGCCAACGTCGAAAGCTCAAAAATGCATAGGTATATGGTCATGGCCATCATCAAATCGCTACGCGCGACAATACTTTATTGCGTTTTCATTCTACAGCTCGGCTTACTTATTATCAGCCTGACCGTTTATCATTATCGGTTTATGTAGTTGCGATGTTGCCCATCCTGAAGAGGTAAACATTCAGGTGGGTTACGTTGAGTGATCGCGGGCGGGCAGGGAGGTCCGGGGATCCGGAGGACGGACTGCGGGGTAACTGGCCTGGATTCCTACGGCTGAACGCCTGCCAGGTGCTCAGCAATGCGCCGCGCCGCGTCGGCTGGCGAGATGGTGCTTACGTCGATCTTGACCGTGTCAAGCTCATCATAGAGCGGTATTCGAGACACGCTGCGTTCTGTAATGTCAGCGCTCCGCTTGCCTGCGGCTACGTCGCGGTTTAGTCTTTCGGCTAGGGCCTGTTCAGTGCTGACAAGCGAAAAACAATGGGTGGTGCAGCCATCGAGGTTCAGCGCCTTTATAAGGTCATCCAATATATACTGCTCATGTAGTACCCAGCAGAAAATAACATTCTCAAATTCCGAGCAAGCGAGGAAGCCGTTAAGCAGGTGGGCGATGTTGCTTTCGACCATCGCCTTGGTCTCGTCCGTCACAACAAATGGGTGCATGTCCCAGCACCAGTCGCCATCAAGGAACACATTTCTTGGAAGTATTTTCTGGAGTTCGCGGCATGCCGTTGTCTTGCCGACACCCGCCGTGCCGCCTACGATTACAAGGTTTTTCACAAGGCTGATTATCGCACAGGGAATTACGCATAGCTATTGGTTTACTTGCTGTCATGGGGCCCCGCGGCCCCCGGCCCCGCTACTTCACGCCGGCAGCGAGAAGCGGCTCCGGCCGGATCTCGCCGGCGACGCGGAGCGGCCAGAAACTTTGCCAGGCTCCATTCGCCAGCCGTTAACGATGCATTACTTACCGTACAGCCTGGGCCATTAGTGTCTGGTTCTGGTTTCCACCCGGCACGAGGCACCGGGCATGCCGCCTGAGGATTAAGGGTAAAAGGCGTCCCTGTTGTTTGCTGCAGTGCGTGATTTTCGGTCACGGTTCGGCTGCGCGCGTCGTGTTGCCGTGCCGGCGGGGTACCTTCCTTGATGATTGCGGGCTGTGACCGAGTCGCTGCCGCCGGAGGATCCGCGTGACGCGCTGATCCGCGAGCTGACGGCGCGGGTCCCGGAGCTGACTGCGCAGGTGGCGGAGCCGGGGGCGGGCCGCAGAGCGGGCGGAGAAGAAGCGGAGCCGGGGGAAGCAGCCCGGCTCGCCGGGCGCGGCGACGCGCCCGAGGAAGCCCGGCGAGACCCTGGATCACTGCCCGCAGGGCGCCTGCGCGTGCGGGCTTGACCTGGCCGGGGCCGGCGACCTGGGCGTTGCCCGCTCCTACCAGCAGCAGGACGTTCCCGAGCCGCAGCCGTCGCGCCGTTACCAGCACGACCTGCACAAGGCGAGGTGCGCGTGCGGGAGGGTCCACGTGGCGGAACGGCC
>JASHOI010000575.1 GCA_030041195.1 Streptosporangiaceae bacterium
GACCTCGCGCGGCGAGTGGCTGCCCTCGCCGACCAGCAGCAGCGCCAGGCGGCCGGCGTCGCCGAGCAGCTGGCTCAGCATCTCCACCCGGGCCCTGGCCTTGCTGACCTGACGCAGCGACGGCCGCAGCACCAGCACCACCAGGCTGGCCCCGGTGAGCACCGGCCCGGGGCCGCCGGCGGCGGCGTCGAGCCGGCCGCAGTCGGCGATGACGTCGGCGGGCTGGGCGGCCAGCATCGCCGCGATCACCGGCCACGCGGGCGCGAGCCCGGTGCCCTGGCGCGGGTCCGAGAGCCCGGCGAGCAGCAGCCTGCCGCGCTCGTCGTCGAGCTCGATCAGCTGCGGCCACAGCGCCGCGGCCACCCCATCCGGGTTCTGGCCTGCCTCGATGGCCAGCGCCAGCAGGCCGGTACGCGCGGGCAGGTGCCCGGCGAACAGCCCGGCCAGGATGTCGCCGCCGCTGGGGTCGCACTCGGCGAGGATCACCTGCCCGGGCCAGCCGAGGGACAGCGTCAGCGCCGCGGTGGTGACCCCGGGCGACCCGCCGGCCGATACCAGCGCGTACAGGCTCACGACGACGTCCGGCTGGTGACGACGAGTGCGACCTGCCCGGTCGCGGCCTGCTCCGCCACGGCCGGCCCGTTGCTGGACGTGACGAGAAGGTCCACGACGTCGTAGCCGTCCTGGTCGGGCACGCTGTTCACGGCCTCGACCACGGCGGCGACCGGGCTGGTGAGCACCTGCGCCGCCCCCGACCCGGTCGCGGCCGGCGTGGCCACGACCAGCACCTGGTCACCGGGTGCCAGGCCGCTGGCCGGCAGCCCGGACGGCTTGAGCGCGACCGGGACGAGGTCCTGGCCCGGGCCCGGCGCCAGCTTGCTGGTCAGCTCGGACGGGGCAAGCAGCGTCCCCGGGCGCAGCGACGTCGCCGCGACCAGGCCGACCACCTGGGACAGCTGCCTGGCCGGGATCGTCTGCACGCCCGGGCCGGCCGCCACGGTCGTGGTGCCGACGTCGGCCGATGTGATCACCGAGCCGACCGGCACCGACGCGGTCACGATCAGCACCGGGACCTGGTGGTTCTCGCGGTTGTAGAGTGCCGCGCTGGCCAGGATCCCGGCGCCGATGAGCGCGGCCGCCAGCGCGATCATGCCGGGGCGGCGCTTGCGGGGCAGCCCGCGCAGCTGGCCGTGTGACACCGGCGTGACCGGACCGTTCCGCGGCGGGTCGGGCTCGGGGTGGAAGACGGTGCCGAAGCCGATACCGGGATCGCTGCCGCTCATTTGCTCGTCACCAGTGCCTCCCCAGCCGCGACCGGCAGCGTGAACGGCGCGTTCGAGGTCACCCCGGCGGCCACCTCACCACCGGTCCCGCCCGAGCCGACCCAGCTGATGTTCCAGGAAACGGTTACCGACGCCTGGTAGGCGTTGCCGGGCTGCCCGGTCGACGGCTGGTCGTAGGTATAGGAACAGTCGGTGTGCTGCGCGCTCAGCGCCAGCTTGGGCTGGTACACGGTGCCGGGACCGATGCAGGAGACGCCGTTCAGCCCGCTGCCGGGATTGAAGGTGAGCTGCTGCGGCACCGCGGTCGCCCTGGCCCACACCGGGCCGACGGCCACCGTCACGTGCACCGGGGCCCAGTTGCCCACCCAGAACCACTCCGGCAGTCCCACCAGGCCGTCCTTGCCCCTGGGCGGGGCCGTCTGCGGCTTCGGCACCGGGATGTGCAGCTCGCCGATGGCTATCTCGAGAAGTTCCTGCGGCGTCACCGCGGGAGCCGCGGCAGCGCCGTTGGCGACCAGCACCACCCCGCCGAACGGCTGGATGCCCGGGCAGGTGATCGCGTCCCAGGTGTCGCCCTTGGGCGGCGGCCACTTCAGCCCGAGGAAGGCAGCCTGCTGCTGGGACAGCGGGGTCAGCGTGCACGTCGCCTTGGACCCGCCGCCACCGCCCCCGGCCCCCGGCTGGCCCGGGACCGTGACCGTGTTCTGGCACACCCACTCGAAGGCGCCGTCCACCGGCTCGTACGAACAGCCCGAGACCGGGCTGGTCACCGCCGGCGCGACAGCGGTGGCCGGGGCTGCCAGCGCGGCGGTGGCCGGGCAGCCGATCAGCGCGGCGGCGAGCAGCGCGGCCGCCAGGAGCGGGCGCCGGATGCCACGGCCGTGAGCGCGGCCGCGTCCTGCACGGTTCAGGGAACGCACGAAGACACCACCGGAACCTGGTTGCTGACCAGCCACCGGCCATGCGTGCGGACCAGGGTGCTGATCATGTTGACTCGGGAGCTGCCCAGGCTGCCGACCACCTGGCCGGTCCTGGCGTTCTGCACGCCGGCGTGGCTGAAATCCGCGCAGTCGTGCACGGCAGCGTGGTTGCCGGTGATCCGCACGCTGAGGATGTGCGGCACCGGCGCGCCGAACTGGACCTCGTCACGCGCCCAGTCGGTCTGGAACCCCCTGATCAGAGACGGGATGTTGGCGGCGGCCGTGTAGGGCGCCAGGATCACGCCCGCCCGGGCCGCGTTCTGGGTGTCCAGCGCCTGCCCGAGAGCCTGCCAGTACCCGTCATACGCGGCGATCACCTGCTGCTGCGGGCTCAGCTGCGGCCCGGCCAGCGAGACCGGCACGGCCGTTCCGGCCGGCTTGTGCGGCAGCGCGACGGGCGCCTGGCCACCGCAGCCGGCGGCGCCCAGCGCGAGGCCGACACCCGGCAGCAGAGCCACCAGAAAACCAAGGCGCGCGGGCCGAACGCATCGGCCCGCCACTCGCCGACGCAGCCCGAACGCGCCGAGTAACGGGTGACGCGCGGCGACGTCCTGAGACATAAGCCGTGCTCCCGCTGACTGTATTGTTAACCTGTGACCGCGGTGCCAGCATTGCGCACCTGCGGCCATCCGCACAACCGGTACGCCGCGAATATGACGGGATCATGGAACTTTTTTCGAAGGGCTTCCGGGCAGCAGCACTGGCGCGGTGCGGTCAATCTGCGGCGCTGCGGGAGAGGTCCCAGGGGAAACGGTGGCGCTGGCGCTGAGCCTGGCGTGCTCCGAATGCGATCGCACGCAGGCGCTGCTGGACGGCACCACGGCGGTCGAGGGCGTGAGCCTGACCTGCATCGGCCTGCCGGTGGAGGAGGTCTTCCACCGGATGGCGCGGTTCGCCGAGTTCGACGCCGCCGAACTCTCGCTGTCGAGCTATGTGGTCAGCCTCGGCTTGGGCAAGCCGTTCATAGCCCTGCCCGCGTTCCCGTCGCGAATGTTCAGGCATAGCGGCATCTATGTCAATAGCAACAGCGGGATTCGCGAACCCGGTGACCTAATCGGCCGCACGGTCGGCCTAGCCGAATACCAGCTAACGGCGAATGTTTGGATCCGCGGCATACTTGCCGAACACTATGGCGTGCCGGTCGCGTCGGTGACGTATCGGACCGGCGGGCTGCACGCGCCCGGACGCACCGAGAAGCTGCCGCTGTCGCTGCCCGACGACATCCGCGTCGAGCCGGCCGGCGACGGCCAGACGCTCGCGCAGTTGCTCGTCGACGGCGAGATCGACGCCCTCTACACGCCGCGCACCCCGGCTCCGTTCGCGCAGGGCCGGCCGGAGGTGCGGCGGCTGTTCCCCGACGCTGCGCAGGAGGAGGCGAAGTACTTCGCCGCCACCGGCGTGTTCCCGATCATGCACACGGTGGTGCTGCGGCGGGACCGGTACGAGGAGCACCCGTGGCTCGCCCGCGCTCTGTTCAAGGCGTTCGAACAGGCGCGGCGCCGCGCGCTTGACCGCATCGACGAGACCGCCACGCTCAAGTACATGCTGCCGTGGCTCCCCGACGAGGTCGCCAGGACCCGCGGGCTGCTCGGCGACGACTACTGGCCGTACGGCCTGGCGCCGAACAAGGCGGCGCTCGACACGTTCCTGAGGTATTCCTTCGAGCAGGGCCTGGCGCAGCACAGGCTCGCCCCGGCGGACCTGTTCGCCCAGGAAACGCTGGAGGAATTCATTACCTGAGCTATACGAAACCGGGCACCCGGGCCTAGCATGCGCTCGTGGCCATGGTGTACGGGGTAGTCAAGCGTGTGCTGGTCGGCCGGCCGATGCAGAGCGAAAAGCTGGGCCACACGCTGCTGCCGAAGCGGATCGCGCTCCCGGTGTTCGCCAGCGACGCGCTGTCTTCCGTGGCCTACGCCACCGAGGAGATCCTGATCGTGCTGTCGGTCGGCGGCGTCGCGCTGTTCACCGGCTACACGCCGTGGATCGCGCTCGCCGTCGGCGTGCTGATGCTGGTCGTGGTGGCCTCCTACCGGCAGAACGTGCACGCCTACCCGTCCGGCGGCGGGGACTACGAGGTGTCCACCACCAACCTGGGGCAGAAGGTCGGCCTGGCGGTCGCCAGCGCGCTGATGGTCGACTACACGCTGACCGTCGCGGTGTCGGTGTCAGCGGGCGTGGCGAACCTGGCCTCGGCGTTCCCCTCGCTGAACGCGCACGTGACCATCATCGCGGTGCTGATCGTGGCCGTGATCGCGCTGATGAACCTGCGCGGGGTGCGCGAGTCCGGGACCGTGTTCGCGATCCCCACCTACTGCTTCATCGGCGTGGTTGTGCTGATGATCATCTGGGGGCTGATCCGGCTCGGCCTCGGCCATCACCTGCGCGCGGAGAGCGCCGGCTACCAGATACCGGACGCGCACTCCTACACCGGCCTGCTGCTGGTGTTCCTGCTGCTGCGCGCGTTCTCCTCGGGCTGCACGGCGCTCACCGGGGTCGAGGCGATCAGCAACGGGGTGCCCGCGTTCCGCAAGCCGAAGAGCAAGAACGCCGCGACCACGCTGGCAATGCTCGGCATCATCGCGGTGTCGATGTTCGCCGGGGTAACGGCGCTGGCGCTGATCACGCACGTGCACATCTGCCCCAGCACGGCCAACTGCCTGCCGCACGTGAAGTACCAGGACACGGTCATCGCCCAGGTCGGGCGCGCCGTGTTCGGCAACACCTCGCCGCTGTTCTACTTCCTGCAGCTGGTCACCGCGCTGATCCTGGTGCTGGCGGCCAACACCGCGTTCAACGGGTTCCCGGTGCTGGCCTCGATCCTGTCCCGGGACGGGTTCCTGCCCCGGCAGCTGCGCACCCGCGGCGACCGGCTCGCCTACAGCAACGGCATCCTGCTGCTGTCCGGGTTCGCGATCCTGCTGATCGTGGTGTTCCAGGCGTCGCCCACCCGGCTGATCCAGCTGTACATCATCGGCGTGTTCGTGTCGTTCACCTGCAGCCAGACCGGCATGATCCGGCACTGGAACCGGCTGCTGCGCACGGTCACCGACCGCTCGACCCGGCGCCGCATGTACCGGTCCCGGACGATCAACACGATCGGCGCCTGCTTCACCGGCGTGGTCCTGGTCATCGTGCTGGTCAGCAAGTTCGCCAGCGGCGCCTGGATCGTCGTGGTGGCGATGCCGGTGATCTGGCTCACCATGCGCGGCATCCGCCGGCACTACGACAGCGTGGCCCTCGAGCTCGAGCCGCCCGCCGAGGCGCCGGTCACGCTGCCCGCGAGCAACCGGGCGATCGTGCTGGTCTCCAAGCTGCACCTGCCCACCATGCGGGCGCTGGCCTACGCCCGGGCCACCCGGCCGAGCCACATCGAGGCGATCACGGTCAGCGTGGACGAGGCCGAGACCGCGCGGCTGCGGGAAGAGTGGGACCGGAGCGCGATCCCGGTGCCGCTGACCGTGGTGGCCTCCCCGTACCGCGAGATCACCCGGCCGGTGGTGCAGTACGTGAAGCAGCTGCGCCGGGAGAGCCCGCGCGACATCGTGACCGTGTTCATCCCGGAGTACGTGCTGGGCCACTGGTGGGAGCAGGTGCTGCACAACCAGTCCGCGCTCCGGCTCAAGGCGCGGCTGCTGCAGCAGCGCGGCGTGGTCGTGGCCAGCGTGCCCTATCAGCTTCGGTCGGCGACCCAGGCCGCGGCAGCGGCCGGCCTGCCGTGGAAGGCGGCGCTCTCGCCGCTGCGCAGGCTGACGGCCGAGCGCGAGGTGCTCCAGGCCGAGGAACTGCAGGCCGAGATCGGGGGCCGTTACGCTACGCCGATCGGCGAGTGCGGCGACCGTGAGCTTGCCAACGTCGCGGGCATCCTGCGCAGCGTCACGCAGCGCCCGCACGGCCCGACCCTCACCATGGAGGCCGACCTGTGGGACGGGAGCGGCCACATCACGCTGGTCTGGCTGGGACGGCGCAACATCCCCGGCATCCATCCCGGGCGCCGGATCGTTGTCCGCGGCCGGGTGGCCAGGATCAAGGGCGAGCGCACGATCTACAACCCGGTCTACGAGCTGCAGCCCGCGACCGCCGGCGGCGGACCCGAGCCAGAAAGCCCGTCCTGACCTCAGGCCCGGAACCGGTAGCCCATGCCGGGCTCGGTCAGCAGGTGCCGCGGCCGTGACGGGTCGGGCTCGAGCTTCCGGCGCAGCTGCGCGACGTAGACCCGCAGGTAGTTCCCCTCGGTCTGGTACTCGGGGCCCCACACCTCCTGCAGCAGCTGGCGCTGCGTGACCAGCCTGTCGGCGTTGCGTACCAGGACCTCGAGAAGCTGCCACTCGGTCGGCGTGAGCCGCACGTCACCGCCGTCCCTGGTGACCCGCTTGTCCGCCAGGTCGACGGTGAAGTCGGCGGTGACGACCACCGGCTCGTCCGGCGCCGGGGATGCCCGGCGCACCGCGGCGCGCAGCCGGGCCAGCAGCTCGTCCATGCCGAACGGCTTGGTCACATAGTCGTCGGCGCCCGCGTCGAGCGCCGCGACCTTCGCGCTTTCCTGGCCCCAGGCGGACAGCACGATGATCGGCGTGGACGTCCAGCCGCGGACTCCCTTGATCACCTCGGTGCCGTCCATATCCGGCAGCCCCAGGTCGAGGATCAGCACGTCCGGCCGCTCCCGGGCCATCGCGGCCAGGCCCGACGCCCCGTCGCTGGCGACGGCGACCTCGTACTGGCGCGCGGTCAGGTTGATCCGCAGTGCCCGCAGGATCGGGGCCTCGTCATCGATGACCAGCACCCGGGTCACGGGTCGGCTGCCACAACCGCTCCAGCCGCCCTCGTGGCGGACGGCAGGGTCACCCGGATCGTCAGCCCGCCGCCCGGGGTGTCCGCCGCCGCGACCGAGCCGCCCATCGTGTCCAGGAAGCCCTTGACCACGGCAAGGCCGAGACCGACCCCATTCCCGGTGCTGCGTGCCTCCCGCCTGCTCGCGTCCAGCCGCTCGAACGGCTCGAACATCCGCTCCTTGAGCGCGTCCGGCACGCCGGGCCCGTGATCGGTGATCTCCAGGATCACGCTGTCGCCGTCCTGCCTGGCGCGCATGGCCGGCGGCCGGCCGGGCGGCGAGTAGGTGAGCGCGTTCGCGAACAGGTTCGCGAGCACCCGCTCGAGCAGCCCGGGATCGGTGCGGACCAGCGGCAGCCGGTCCGGCACCCGCAGCCGCACGGTCCCGCCCGCGTCAAGACCGCGCAGCGCGACCGGCGCCACCTCGTCGATGGAGGTGGGCCGCAGGAACGGCTGCAGCGACCCGGTGGACAGGCGGCTCATGTCCAGCAGGTTGCCGATCAGCGCGTCGAGCCGGTCCGCGCCCTGCTCGATGGTCGCGAGCAGCGCGGCCTCGTCGGCCGGTGTCCACTGCACGTCGGTCTGGCGCAGCGTGGAGACGCTCGCCTTGATCGACGCCAGCGGGGTGCGCAGGTCGTGGCTGACCGCGGCGAGCAGCGCGGTGCGCATCCGGTTGCCTTCAGCGAGCGCCTCGGCCTGCGCGGCCTGGGTCCGCAGCCGGTCCCGGTCCAGGGCCGCCGCCGCCTGCGCGGCGAAGCCGTCCAGCAGCCGGGGGGTCACCTGCCCGGCCGGCCCGGTGACGACCAGGGCCAGGCCGGGCCGCGCCTCGACCCGGACCG
>JASHOI010000576.1 GCA_030041195.1 Streptosporangiaceae bacterium
CCGTCCGGGACCGACGCGTCCTGCCCGGCCGCGACCACCGCGGGCGCGGGCTCGTCCACCATCGGCGTGCCCGCCGAGGTCCGCGCGATCGGCGGCGCGGCCTCGGCCACCGTGGTCTGGTGCCCGCCGGCCACCGGCGCGGCCAAGGTGGTCAGCTACACGGTCACGTCCTCCGGCGGCCAGACGGTCACCGCCGCGGTGCCGAACGACTGGGCGATCGTGGACGGCCTGTCCAACGGCACCGGCTACACGTTCACGGTGACCGCCAACACGTCGGCCGGTGCCTCGGGGCCGGCGGCGACGTCGAACAGCGTGACGCCGGAGCCGATCGCGCAGCCGGGCGACGTGCTGCGCGGCAAGCCGCAGCAGGTCAGCTACGACCAGTACTCGCTCAAGATCGGCGGCAACCGGGTCTTCATCACCGCGGGGGAGTTCGACCCATGGCGCACCCCGTCGCCCTCGCTGTGGCTCGACGACCTGCAGAAGATGAAGGCCGACGGCTACAACGCCGTCACCGTGTACTTCAACTGGGACTACACCTCGCCGTCGCCGGGCGTCTACGACTTCACCGGCGTGCGGGACATGAACGAGTTCCTGAACCTGGCGCAGCAGGTGGGCCTGTACGTGATCGCCAGGCCGGGCCCGTACATCAACGCGGAGACCGACGGCGGCGGCATCCCGTCGTGGGTGCTCACCAGCCCGAACGGCTACCGCAGCGACACCGAGCCGTACCTGTCGGCCGCGCTGCAGTGGTTCTCCGAGATCGACTCGATCATCGCGCCGCACCAGATCACCAACGGCGGCGATGTGATCCTGTACCAGATCGAGAACGAGTACACCGGCCAGGGGACCTCGGCCGACCAGTACATGGCCGACCTGGAGCAGCAGGCCAGCTCGGACGGGATCGACGTCCCGTTCACGTTCAACCAGTGCTGCGGCGCGCAGACCTACACCAGCGGCCTCGGCGCGGTGAACATCAGCGGGCAGGACAACTACCCGCTCGGCTTCGACTGCGCCGACACCAGCACCTTCGGCCAGCCCTACGGTTACCCCAGCTACCCGGGCGAGCCGATCTACATCCCCGAGTTCCAGGGCGGCTCGTTCGACGGCTGGGGCGGCTCGGGGTACGCCGACTGCTACACGATGACCGGGCCCGACTTCGAGAACGTCTACTACAAGAACAACATCGCCCAGGGCGTGACCATGCAGAGCAACTACATGGGCGTGGGCGGCACCAACTGGGGCTGGCTGCCGGATCCGGACGTGTACACGTCCTACGACTACGGCGCCGCGATCAGCGAGACCGGCGAGATCGGCACGCCGTCGGACCCGAATGACATCGCCGGCTCGAAGTACGGCGAGAACAAGCTGATCAACGACTTCGAGACCTCGGTAGCCCCGCTGGCCGAGACCGAGACCGGGGCTGCGCCGACCCCGTCCAACTCCGCGGTGGCCACGATGGCCAGGTACAACCCGTCCGACGGCGCCGAGTTCTTCTACGTGCGCCAGGCCGACGCCACCTCGACGGCCACCGTGAGCACCAGCCTGGACAACGTGAACCTGGACGAGGCGGCCGGCTACACCTACGACGACACCAGCTCCGCGCTCGACTACTCCGGCGACTGGACGCACGCGGGCCCCAGCGCGGGCTACACCAGCGGCGACTACGACCAGACCGAGTCCTGGTCCACCGAGGCCGGCGCGAGCATGACGGTCGACTTCACCGGCACGGCCGTGCAGTGGATCGGGCCGAAGAACACCAACGGCGGCATCGCCGACGTCTACCTCGACGGCAGCCTGGCCGCCACCGTCGACACCTACAGCCCGGCGGGCAAGCTGTTCCAGCAGGTGCTGTTCAGCAAGACCGGCCTGTCCGCGGGCAGCCACACCCTCGAGATCGTGGTCACCGGCACCGAGAACCCGGCCTCGTCCGCCGACACCGTGGTGATCGACGCGATCAACGTCCCGACCGCCACGCAGCAGGCGGACTTCTTCCCGGTGATCCCGCAGCAGTCCGGCACCTCGATCACGCTGGACGGCCGCGACTCCCGGCTGCTCACCGCGAACTACGACTTCGCCGGGCAGCACCTGGTGTACTCCACCTCGGAGCTGGACACGCAGGCCAGCATCGGCGGCCGCTCGGTGGCGCTGTTCTACGACCCGGCGGGCACCGACGGCGAGACCGTCTTCCAGTACGCCAGCCAGCCCACGGTCACGGTGCTGTCCGGCTCGGTGCAGACGACCTGGGACGCGTCAAGCGACCAGCTCAGGCTCGACTACACGCTCGGCGGCCTGGCCGAGGTGAGCGTCACCGGCGGCGGCCGGCCGCCGCTGCTGTTGCTGCTCGCCGACACGAACACCGCGCAGGATTTCTGGCCCGAGTCGACCACCGAGGGCCAGGCCCTGGTCGAGGGCGGCTACCTGGTGCGGACCGCGACCGCGCGCGGCGGCACGCTCGCGCTGACCGGCGACACCAGCCAGTCCGGCCCGCTGACGGTCTGGGCCCCGGCCGGCGTGACCAGCGTCACCTGGAACGGCCAGCCGGTCGCGACCACGGCCGGGGCCGACGGCTCGCTGCAGGGCAGCATCCCGGGACCGGCGCCGGTCACCCTGCCCACGCTGACCAACTGGAAGTTCAGCTCCGAGACGCCGGAGGCCCAGCCCGGCTTCGACGACAGCTCATGGACGCTCGCCGACCACCCGGTCTCGAACGCGAGCTCGCCGTCCACCCCGGTGCTCTACGCCTCCGACTACGGCTACGACCACGGCTTCGTCTGGTACCGCGGGCACTTCACGGCCACCGGGACCGAGACCGGGGTGACGCTCACCGCCGACGGCATCGCGCCGACCGGGGCGTACTCGGTCTGGCTGAACGGCGCCTTCCTGGGTTCCAGCACAGCCGCCGGGCCCACCACGGACACGTTCAACTTCCCGGCCGGGGCGCTCCGGCCCGGCAAGGACAATGTGATCGCGGTGCTGGTCGAGAACACCGGCAATCCGGAGGGTCCGTCCGGCGAGAAGGTCGGCCTCTATTCAGCCGCCCTGAACGGGTCGTCCGCCGCCATCACCTGGCGGCTCATGGGTGATCCGGGCGGCACGACATTGCAGGACCCGGTGCGCGGCGTGATGAACCCGGCCGGTCTCTACGGGTCGGACAACGGGTGGGACCTGCCCGGCTACCCGGACCAGGACTGGCAGAGCGTGACCCTGCCGGACAGCTGGCCGGCCCGCGGCGTCCCGCCGGGGATCGGCTGGTACCGGACCAGCTTCTCGCTCAACCTGCCGAGCCACAGCTATGTGCCGATTGACGTGCAGATCGGCGGCCCGGGACCGGGTGCGGGAACCGCCGATTACCGGGCATTCATCTACGTGAACGGCTGGCTGATCGGCCGCTACGTGAACAACATCGGCCCGCAGCACCAGTTCTACGTTCCCGCCGGAATCCTGAATGACAACGGCGCCAATACGCTGGCGATCGCGGTCTGGGGCCTGGACGGGACCGGCGGCGGCCTGGACCAGGTGAGCCTGGTGGCGGCCGGCGACCAGGCGGGCGGGGTGCCGGTGCAGCCGGTGGCCAGCCCCGGGTACTCGGCCGCGGTGTACGGGCCGCCGACGGCGCCGCAGC
>JASHOI010000577.1 GCA_030041195.1 Streptosporangiaceae bacterium
GCACGACCGCGCCGCAATCGGCCGGCGTCCGCGCGGCCGCTCCGGCAACGGCGGCCGCGGTAGCCGCCTCGTCCCCGGCGTCGACCGCGTCGGCCAGGCCGGGGCAGGCGACCGGGGTGACCCGGGCCGAGCCGGCGAAGTCGTCGATGAGCCGGCGCTGATACGTGCTGGCGGTGGTGGCCACGGTCGCCCAGATCGCCACCGAGTCGCTGAACGCCGCGGCGGGTTTGATCGCCGGAACCGTGCCGACGACGGGGATGGCGGGCTCGAACTCCGCCCGCAGCGCGGGGAGTGCGTGCACGGTGCCCGTGTTGCACGCGAACACGATCACGTCCGGCCCGAACGCGGCGGCCGCCCGGGCGCAGGCGAGCGACCGCTGGGCGATGTCGCCGGGCGTGCGTGGCCCCCACGGCATCCCGTCCGGATCCATGGCCAGCACCAGATCGGCGCCGGGGCGGAGCCGGTGCAGTTCCGCGGCGGCGGCGAGCAGCCCGATCCCGGAGTTGATCAGCGCGATCCGCATGCCACCCAGCCTAGGCGGCTTCCCGCGCCACGCCCGTGACCAGCGCCGACGGCACGGGTCAAGGAATTGTCAGCACCTGGCGAAAGGATGACAGCGTTAGCCGAGGGCTGGCAGCCCGTCGATGCTGACCGCGTTCTTCTCCGCGCGGTATTCGGCGAGCTCGTCGAGAGACTGCTGCTCCGCCATCTGCGCCAGCAGGTCGCGTTCTTCGGTCAGCTCCATGCGCGGCACGGCGTAGCCGCAGGAGTCGGCGATGCGGTCCGCCTCCACGACGATGATCGCCCTGCGGTCGCGCCGGTCGGCACCTGGCGTCCCGTTCCGGGAAAACTTTGCGGCGAGCGCCGGCCAGCGCGGGTCGCCGGGCAGCACCACCCGCCCGCGGCCGTAGATGCGCAAAATCTTCGCCTGCTTCGTGAACGAGCAGAACATGATCGTTATCCGGCCGTTCTGCCGCAGGTGCGCGATGGTCTCGGCGCCGCTGCCGGTCAGGTCGACGTAGGCCACCGTCGTGGGGCCCAGCACGGCGAACGTGTCCCGGTAGCCCTTGGGTGAGACGTTGACGTGGCCGCCCTCGCCGTCCGCGGTGAGACACGGCGCCGTGGCCACGAAGAACACCGCCTGGCGGGCGATAAACTTCCTGAGCCGTTCGTCCAGCTCGGCGTAGACCTTGCCCATAATGCCCTCCTGCGTGCATTCTCGCCGTGAGGCCTGGGTGCGGGCGACATCGGGGAGGGTTGGTGTGACCGACGTCACTGGCACGGGCAGTCGCGGCGTGGCGCCGCGGCGGGAGCCGCCCGCGGCCCACCGGGATGCGGTGGCCCGGCTGCAGCGCGACTACGCGGCGATCCCGCCCGGCAGCGCGGTCCGGCTGGCCAAGCGCACGTCGAACCTGTTCCGGTTCCCCGGCGCCGGTGCGTCCGCCGGGCTTGACGTTTCCGCCTTCGGGCATGTCGAGTGCGTCGACCCGGCCAGCCGCACGGCGGTCGTCGGCGGCATGACCACCTACGAGGATCTCGCCGACGCCACCCTGGCACACGGCCTGATGCCGCTGGTCGTGCCGCAGCTGAAGACGATCACGCTCGGCGGCGCCGTGACCGGCCTTGGCATCGAGTCGACCTCGCTGCGCAGCGGCCTGCCGCACGAGTCAGCGACCGAGCTGGAGATCCTCACCGGCGACGGACGGGTGGTCACCGCCACCGACGACAACTCCCGCGCCGATCTGTACCGCGGTTTCGCCAACTCCTACGGCACGCTCGGTTACGCGCTCTCGCTCACGATCGAGCTCGAGCCGGTCACGCCGTACGTGCACTTGCGCCACTTCCGTTTCGACACGCCGGAAGCGTGCATGGACGCGGTCGCGCAGATCGCCCGGGACGGCAGCTACCGCGGGCACCGGGCGGACTTCGTGGACGGCACGATGTTCAGCCTCGACGAGATGTACCTGACCGTCGGCGCCTTCAGCGAGATCGCGCCGTGGCGCAGCGACTACACGCGGGACCGGATCTACTACCAGTCAATCCGCGGCCCGAAGGAGGACTTCCTCACGATCCGCGACTATCTGTGGCGGTGGGACACCGACTGGTTCTGGTGCGCGCGGGCGCTCGGCGTGCAGAACCCGGTAATCCGCCGGGTCTGGCCCCGCCGGTACCGCCGCTCGGACACCTACCGCAAGCTGATCGCCGTCGACCGCAAGTACGGCCTGTCCGCGGCGCTGAACGCCCGCCGCGGCCTGCCGCCGCGCGAGTACGTCGCCCAGGACGTCGATATCCCGGTCGAGCGGGGTGCCGAGTTCCTGCGCTGGTTCGTCCCGCAGGTCGGCATGAGCCCGGTGTGGATCTGCCCGCTGCGGCTGCGCGGCACCCCGCGCAGCAGGCAAAGCTGGCCGCTGTACCCGTTGCGGCCCGGCGACGTCTACGTGAACTTCGGCTTCTGGGGCACCCGCCCGCTGCCGCCCGGAGCCGGCGACGGCCACTTCAACCGGCTGATCGAGAAGCAGGTCACCGCCCTCGGCGGCCGCAAGGGGCTGTACTCCTCGTCGTTCTACTCCGAGGAGGAGTTCTGGGCGCTGTTCAACGGGCCGGAGTATTTCCGGCTCAAGCGGGAATACGACGGCGGCGGACGGCTGGCCAGCCTCTATGACAAGTGCGTAACGTTTAATAACGGGTGAAGTTGGGCCGCGTGAGCGGCGTGACCGGTTGGATCGTGGAGAGCGGGTTATGGCACTTGCCGACGTGTTCGAGCGGATCGCGGGCCCGGACGCGCCCGTGGAGTTCCGTGCCTATGACGGAAGCCGGGCCGGGACCGAGGGCTCTGTGGTGCGGATCACGGTCAAGTCGCCGGCCGCGGTCAGGTACCTGGCCCAGGCGCCCGGCGCGATGGGCCTGGCCCGGGCGTATGTGTCCGGCCACATCGACGTGGACGGCGACATGTACTCCGCGCTGGCCCGGATGGCCAGCGTGCAGCGGATGGACCTGAGCATCGCCGAGCGGCTGGCCCTGCTGCGCCAGCTCGGCGGGCCTCGGGTGCTGTTCCCGCGGGTTCCGCCCCCGCCGCAGGAGGTCCGCGTGCGGCGGAGATCCCTGTCCGGCCGGCGGCACTCCAAGGGCCGCGACGCGTCGGCGATCTCGCACCATTACGACGTCTCCAACACGTTCTACGAGTGGGTGCTCGGCCCCTCGATGGCCTACACGTGCGCCTGCTACCCCACCGAGGACGCCACGCTGGAAGAGGCGCAGTGGTACAAGCACGACCTGGTCGCCCGGAAGCTGGCACTGCGGCCCGGGATGCGGCTGCTCGACGTGGGCTGCGGCTGGGGCGGCATGGTGCGGCACGCCGCCCGCGAGTACGGCGTCAAGGCGCTCGGCGTCACACTGTCCGAGCAGCAGGCGCTGTGGGGCCAGAAGGCCATCGAGGAGCAGGGCCTCGCGGACCTGGCCGAGGTGCGGCACCTGGACTACCGGGACGTGCCGGAGACCGGCTTCGACGCGGTCAGTTCGATCGGGCTGACCGAGCACATCGGCAAGGCACAGCTGCCCGGCTACTTCGCGTTCCTTTACGGCAAGCTGAAGCCGGAGGGACGGCTGCTGAACCACTGCATCACCCGCACCGACGACACCGAGCCTGCCCGGCGGCCCGATGGGTTCATCTACCGGTACGTGTTCCCGGACGGCGAGCTCGAGGCGCCCGGCTACCTGGTTTCGCTGATGCACGACGCGGGCTTCGAGGTCCGCCACGAGGAGAACCTGCGCGAGCACTACGCGAAGACGCTGGCCGGCTGGTGCAGGAACCTGGACGAGCACTGGGACGAGGCGGTCGCCGAGGTCGGCGACGGTACGGCCCGGGTCTGGCGGCTGTACATGGCCGGGTCGCGGGTCGGCTTCGAGCGCAACCAGATCCAGCTGCACCAGGTCCTGGGCGTGCGGCTCGGCGACAACGGCAGGTCGGGCATGCCGCTGCGGCCCGACTGGGAGCCGACTCCCGCGCCGGTCAGCTGACCCCGCAGAGCTCGCCGGTCAGCTGCCTGCCCGGTCGTCGACGACGATCGTCACGCCCGCGGGCACGCCGATCGCTGGCACGGTCTGCCGGGCCGCGTCATCGACGTGGACCCGAGGTGGTTCCGGCGGGTCGTCCTCGTAATACGTGCCGGGACCGAAGAGCTGGCCGTACCTGATCACCACCCCGCCCGCCTGCAGCACCGCGCGCTCGTGCGCCGCGGTGGCCGCCCGGCCGCTCTCGCCCGGCTGCTCCCAGGAGACGCTCTGCGCGATGACCGGTCCCGCCTTGGCCGCGGCAGCGGCGGCGAGCAGGTTGCGCGTGCCCTCGCCGCGGATGCGGTCGTTGCGGTCCCGGAACGCCTGGATGTCCGCAGCGTTGTCGGGCAGGTCGGTGAGCTGGTGGAAGACGATGTCCGGATCGAACGAGGCCACCGCGCGGGTGAGCGCGTCAACGTCGAACACGTCGCAGACCACCGGCTCCGCGCCAAGCTCCCGCAGCAGCTCGGCCTTGCGCGGCGAGCGGGTCATCCCGGCCACCGTGTGCCCGTCCGCGACGAGCAGCGGGACCAGGCGGCCGCCGATGACGCCGCTCGCTCCCGCGACGAAGATCCGCATTGGGCCAGCCTATTGCGTGCCACGCCACCGCCCGGGCAGCCGCGCTTAGACTGCGGTCGTGGCGGGCTATGACGACGGCAAGGTGGCCTGCACCGATCGGGAACTCGTCATCCGCCATTACTACTTCTTCGCCTCGGGTGCCAAACACATCCCGTACTCCGCTATCCGCGAGGCGCGCCGGGTGCCCCTTGGCCCGATGGGACGGTGGCGCATCAACGGCAGCGGGGACCTCGTCCACTGGTTCAACTTCGATGCGCGCCGCCCGCGCAAGAACTCCGCGATCGTGATTCACCTCGACGGGCGGATCCGGCCGGTCATCACACCCGACGATCCCGACCAGGTGGCGGCCGCGCTCGCCGCCCACGGGGTGAACGTCACCGTCGGCTCGGAACGGGGACTGTACTAGCGCGTCGACATCAGCTAGTGGCGGTAGTACTCGGCGACGGTGAACGCCAGGTCCAGCGCCTGGCCGCGGTTGAGCCGGGGATCACACGCGGTCTCGTAGCGCTGGTACAGGTCGTCGGCGGCGATCTCGTGGCTGCCGCCCACGCACTCGGTGACGTTGTCGCCGGTGAACTCGATATGGATGCCGCCGGGGTGGGTGCCGAGGCTGCGGTGCACCTCGAAGAAGCCCTGCACTTCGTCGAGCACGTCGCGCAGCCTGCGGGTCTTGTGCCCGCTCGGGGCCTCGAACGTGTTGCCGTGCATCGGGTCGCAGACCCAGGGGACCTTGATGCCCTCCGCGACGACCGCGTTGATCAGCGGCGGCAGCGCGTCCCGCACCCGTCCTGCCCCCATTCGGGTGATCAGCGTCAGCCGCCCGGGGTCACGCTGCGGGTTCAGCCTGCCGATCAGCGCGAGCACGTCGGCGGGCTTCGCGTCCGGGCCGATTTTCACGCCGACCGGGTTGCTGATCCCGCTGGCGAACCCGATGTGCGCGCCGTCAAGGCCGCGGGTGCGCTCGCCGACCCATACGAAGTGCGCCGATGTGTCGTACATCAAGCCGGTCCGTGAGTCGCGCCTGGTCAGTGCCTGCTCGTAGTCGAGCAGCAGCGCCTCGTGGCTTGAGTACAGCTCGACGGCGTGCAGCTCCTCAGGGTCCGCCCCGCAGGCGCGCATGAACGCCAGCGCGCGGTCGATCTCCCCGGCCAGCCGCTCGTAGCGCTGGCCGGCCGGGCTCTGCGCGACGAAGTCCTGGTTCCACGCGTGCACCTGGTGCAGGTCGGCGTAACCGCCGGTGGCGAACGCACGGCACAGGTTCAGGGTGACCGCCGAGCAGTGATACGCGCGAAGCAGCCGGGCCGGGTCCGGGGTGCGCGCCTGCGCGGTGAACTCCACGCCATTGATCGCGTCGCCACGGTAGACGGGAAGTTCGGTGCCGTCACGGGTCTCTGTGGGGCGGGTGCGGGGCTTGGCGAACTGGCCCGCCAGCCGGCCGATCTTGACGATCGGCACGCTGGCGCCGTAGGTGAGCACGACGGCCATCTGCAGCAGCGTCTGCAGCTTGGCCCGGACCGCGTCGGCCGTGGCTCCGGCGAACGTCTCCGCGCAGTCCCCGCCCTGCAGCACGAACGCGTCGCCGCGCGCCACGGCGGCAAGCCGTTCCCGCAGCACGTCGCATTCCCCGGCAAAGACAAGCGGCGGCTGCCCGGCAAGCTCGCCGGTCACCTCCGCCAGGCGGCGCGGATCGGGCCAGTCCGGCTGCTGCGCGGCTGGCAGGCCGCGCCAGCTTGCGCCGGCCGGGACGGGGGCCGGTCCGGACTGCGTCGCGGCGGTTGTGGTCATGGCTGCAGGTGTTCCGGCAGGGGCAGGCTGTCACCAGTCACGACCACACGCTACGCGCCCCGGAAGCGTGCCGGAGGCGACGCCCCTGACGTCCGCGTCACGGCCGGGCGGGCGAGCGGCGGCAGAGCGGGGGAGAATGACCTCATGGAGTCAGCCAGCGCGCGCCGGGACGTCGTCGTGCTCGGATCCACCGGATCAATAGGCACCCAGGCCGCCGACATCATCCGGCGCAACCCGGACCGATTCCGGGTGGCTGGGCTCGCCGCGGGCGGCGGCAACCCGGACCTGCTGGCCAGCCAGGCGCTGGAGTTCGGCGCCGAGGTGGTCGCGGTGGCCAGCGATGCGAGGGTCGAGGAACTGCGCCAGGCGCTGCACGCCAAGGCCGGGGCGAAAGAGGCGGGTGCGGGGAAGCCCGGGCAGCTGCCCAAGATCCTGGCCGGGCCCGACGCGATCGCCGAGGTGGCGGCGTGGCCCTGCGACGTCGTCCTGAACGGGGTCACCGGCGCGGTCGGCCTTGCCGCCACGCTGGCCGCGATCGACGCCGGCCGCGTGCTCGCGCTGGCCAACAAGGAGTCCCTGATCATGGGCGGCCCGCTGGTGGCGGACCGCGCCGCGCCCGGGCAGATCGTCCCCGTCGACTCCGAGCACTCCGCACTGGCCCAGTGCCTGCGCGGCGGCCGGGCCGGGGAGGTGCGCCGGCTGGTGGTCACCGCGAGCGGAGGGCCGTTCCTGCACCGTGGCCGCGACGAACTCGAGGACGTCACGCCGGAGCAGGCCCTCGCGCACCCCACCTGGACCATGGGCCCGGTGATCACGGTGAACTCCGCCACGCTGGTGAACAAGGGGCTGGAGCTGATCGAGGCGCACCTGCTGTTCGGCGTCGGCTTCGAGGCCATCGAGGTGGTCGTGCACCGGCAGTCAGTGATCCACTCCATGGTCGAGTTCGCCGATGGATCGACGATCGCCCAGGCTAGTCCCCCCGACATGCGGATCCCGATCGCGCTGGCCCTGGCCTGGCCGGACCGGGTTCCCGGCGCGGCCAGTCCGGTGGACTGGACCACGGCGCATACCTGGACATTTGAGCCACTCGACGAGAGCGCGTTTCCTGCCGTGGCACTCGCCCGTGCGGCAGGAACCGCTGGCGGGACCGTTCCGGCCGTTTACAACGCCGCCAACGAGGTGTGCGTCGAGGCGTTCCTGGCCGGCCGGCTCCGGTTCACCAGGATCATCGATAATGTTGCGCGGGTAGTCTCTGAGCACGAGGGTTCGAGCCTCCAGACCGTGACGCTGGACGACGTGCTCGCAGCGGATAGCTGGGCACGGAGCCGGGCGCGCGAGCTGACCGGCACCGGGCACGAGCGCTAACCTGGCGCCGCCCGCAGGGAGGGAGACACGGCAGGATGAGCTTCCTGCTCGGCGTGGTCATCTTCGTGGTGGCCATTCTGATCTCGGTGATCCTGCACGAGGCCGGGCACTTCGTGACTGCCAAGAAGTTCGGCATGAAGGCCACCCAGTTCTTCATCGGCTTCGGGCCAACCCTGTGGTCGACGACGCGCGGCGAGACTGAGTACGGCATCAAGGCCCTGCCGTTCGGCGCTTTCGTCCGGATCACCGGGATGACCAACCTCGACGAGGTCGACCCGGCCGATGAGCCGCGCTCGATGCGGAACAAGCCCGCCTGGCAGCGGGCCATCGTCATGGTCGCGGGCTCGTTCATGCACTTCGCGCTCGCGTTCGTGCTGCTGATCGCGCTCGCGCTAGGGATCGGGCAGGTCAACGAGAGCGCCAACACGAACACGATCGGCTCGGTGTACACCTGCCTGCCGGTAAGCCTCAAAGCGCTCTCCGACGACTCCTGCGCGGGCAGCAAGGCAGGTTCCCCCGCCCAGAAGGCCGGGATCCGGAGCGGTGACAAGATCATCGCGGTCGGCGACACGCCGGTGCACAACTGGACCCAGCTCGGCGACGCGATCCGCGCCCAGCCGGTCGGCAAGCCCGTGCCGGTCACGGTGCTGCGGGATGGCAAGCAGATCACCCTTGACGCGACGCTGGCGCTTGTTCCCGGGCGCAAGGACCCCTTCCTCGGCATCTACGAGGCGGTGGAGTTCCAGCGGTACAGCCCGGTCGGCGCGGTGGCGTTCGCCGGATCGGCGTTCAGCGACGTGCTCGTTGGCTCGGCCGATGCGTTCGCGAAGCTGCCGGAGGCGCTGCCCTACCTGTTCAAGACCTGCCCGAAGGAGTCAAGCAAGACAGCGCCACGGTGCGAGGGCAGGGCCAATAGCCCCGCGGGCGACGTGACCAGCGTGGTCGGCGCGGCGGACATCGCGGGCCAGGCGGTCGCGCAGGGCGGCGGGTGGCGGTACTCCGTCTCGGACCTGCTGCTGATCATCATCTCGCTGAACATCTTCATCGGCGCGTTCAACCTGCTCCCGCTGCTCCCGCTCGACGGAGGACACCTCGCGGTGATCTTCTACGAGCGGATCAGGGCCTGGCTGGCCAGGCTCTTCGGGCGGCCCGATCCCGGCCTGGTCGACATGCAGAAGCTGGTGCCGGTCAGCGTCGGGGTCTTCGGGCTGCTGATCGGTCTCGGCCTGCTGCTGATGGCCGCCGACATCTTCAATCCTGTCCATCTTGTCCAGTAAGGTGACATTTGCGCTATGACCGTTGACCTTGGCTTGCCGGAAGTGCCGCCAGAGCCGCTTGCGCAACGCCGGACGTCCCGTCAGCTCATGGTCGGCAAGGTGCCGGTGGGCGGCGGGGCGCCCGTCTCGGTCCAGTCGATGACCACGACGCTGACCGCCGACGTGAACGCCACCCTGCAGCAGATCGCGGAGCTTACTGCCGCGGGATGCCAGATCGTCCGCGTGGCCGTGCCGTCCCAGGACGACGCCGACGCGCTGCCGCAGATCGCGCGCAAGTCGCAGATCCCGGTGATCGCCGACATCCACTTCCAGCCGAAGTACGTGTTCGCCGCGATCGACGCCGGCTGCGCGGCGGTGCGGGTCAACCCGGGCAACATCAAGACGTTCGACGACAAGGTCGGCGAGATCGCCAGGGCCGCGTCCGCGGCCGGGATCCCGATCAGGATCGGCGTCAACGCCGGTTCGCTGGACAAGCGGCTGCTGGCCAAGCACGGCAAGGCCACGCCGGAGGCACTCGTGGAGTCCGCGCTGTGGGAGTGCTCGCTGTTCGAGGAGCACGGCTTCACCGACATCAAGATCTCGGTGAAGCACCACGACCCGGTTGTGATGATCAACGCCTACCGGCAGCTGGCGGCGCAGTGCGACTACCCGCTGCACCTCGGTGTCACCGAGGCCGGGCCGTCCTTCCAGGGCACGGTGAAGTCGGCGGTGGCGTTCGGCGCGCTGCTCGCCGAGGGCATCGGCGACACGATCCGGGTGTCGCTGTCGGCGCCGCCGGTCGAGGAGGTCAAGGTCGGCATCGCGATCCTGGAGTCGCTCGGCCTGCGCCAGCGCGGCCTGGAGATCGTGTCCTGCCCCTCCTGCGGCCGGGCCCAGGTCGACGTGTACAAACTGGCCGACGAGGTGACCGCGGCCCTGGACGGCATGGACGTGCCGCTGCGCGTCGCGGTGATGGGCTGCGTGGTCAACGGACCGGGCGAGGCGCGCGAGGCCGACCTGGGCGTGGCGTCCGGCAACGGCAAGGGGCAGATCTTCGTGCGCGGCGAGGTGGTCAAGACCGTGCCCGAGTCGCAGATCGTGGAGACCCTGATCGACGAGGCGCTGAAGCTCGCCGCGACCATGGAGCCGGCCGAAAGCTGACCGAAACCGGATCGCGTGCCTGCCACCCTCCGGCATCGGGCAGGATGGCGACATGAAACGTGCCCTGCCTGTTGTGGCCGCGACCGCTGCCGCCACGCTGGCGATCGCGGGCTGCACCAGCGGGTCGTCCTCCACCGGGGCCGCCTCGGCCGGAACCGCGGCGTCCCGGCTGAACTGGCATTCCTGCACGCAGCAGGGCGCCTCGATGCTGTGCGCGAGCCTGCAGGTCCCGCTGGACTACAGCCGCCCGGACGGCAGGAAGATAACGCTGGCGCTGTCCGAGGTGCCCGCCACCGCACCGGCGAGCGAGCGTCAGGGCGTGCTGCTGGTCAACCCCGGAGGCCCCGGCGGTCCCGGGCTCAGCCTGGCCGCGTTCGTGGCCGAGGGCCTCGACCCAACGGTCGCGTCCGAGTACACGATCGTGGGGTTCGACACCCGCGGAGTCGGGGCCTCGGTGCCGGAGCTGACCTGTGACCCGTCGTTCTTCTCCCGCGCCCGCCCGGACTACATCCCCACCTCGGCCGCTGAGGAGGACGAGAACATCGACCGCGCGAAGATGTACGCGGACGACTGCGAGAAGAAGTACGGGTGGCTGCTGCCGTACATGACCACCGAGAACATCGCCAGGGACATGAACTCGATGCGGGTGGCGCTCGGGCAGAAGCAGATCAGCTACTTCGGCTACTCCTACGGCACCTACATCGGGCAGGTGTTCGCGACCCTGTTCCCGCACCAGTTGCGGCGGATGGTGCTGGACAGCACCGTCGACCCCGAGGGCGCGTGGTGGCAGGACAACATCGACCAGGACTACGCGTTCGAGGCCAGGCTGCAGGCGTTCTTCGGGTGGATGGCCAAGTACGACAGCTACTACCACCTGGGCTCCACCGCGGCCGAGGTGAGCGCGAGCTTCTACAAGGCGCGCGCCGACCTCGAGGCGAACCCCATACCCGGCCCGAACGGCCAGCCGCTGATCGGGCCCGACGAGTACGACGACACGATGCTGATCGGCGGCTACGACAACGCCTACTGGCCGGGCCTGGCCGCCGCGCTCGCGGCCTACCTGAACGATCACTCGACGAGCCAGCTGGTCGCCCAGTACGACCAGGAAGGCACCCAGAACGAGAACGAATTCGCCGTCTACAACGCGGTCGAGTGCAGCGACGTGAACTGGCCCCGCAACTGGGCCACCTGGAACACCGACACCAAGCAGGTCTATGCCACCGCACCGTTCGAGGCCTGGGACAACGCCTGGTTCAACGCCGCTTGCGCGTTCTGGCCGGTCAAAGGACCGTCGAAGCCGCTGCAGATCAAGGGGGCGGGGCTGCCCGGAATCCTGATGCTGCAGGGCACGCTGGACGCGGCGACCCCGTACGCGGGCGCGCAGGTGGCACACAGCCTGCTGCCCAGCGCGCGGATGGTCGTGGTCGAGGGCGGCGGCAACCACGGCCAGTCGCTCTCGGACCCCCCGAACAACTGCGTGAACGGTTATCTGAACCGGTACCTGGCCACCGGCGCGCTGCCGCAACACCCGGGCATGGTGAACGCGACCTGCCCGGCGCTGCCCGACCCGACGCCAAACAGCGACGGGTAACGGTTTGCCTGCAAGCAGCGCGGCTGCGCCGCCACGCGGGTGATGCCGTTACGCTGGGAGCGTGCTGCGCACCAAGGCATGGCGGTCATCGTCGCTGCGCCTGCTCAACGACCGCGATCTGGACCAGGTACTCGAGATCTGTGATCGCGATGCGGTCACGAACGTCTTTGTCAGCTCGCGGGTCCGCTCGGCCGGGGTGGATCCCGGCAGGCTCGGCGCGCAGCTGTGGGGGTACCTGGAATCGGGCAAGGTGACGTCGCTGTGCTACTCGGGCGCGAACCTGGTGCCGGTGGCCGCGACGTCGACGGCCGTGGCGGCGTTCGCCGAGCGGGCCAGGCTGCAGGGCCGCCGCTGCTCGTCGATCGTCGGTCCCGCCGAGGCCGTCCAGGAACTCTGGTCCCTGCTCGCGCCGTACTGGGGCCGGCCAAGGGAGATCAGGTCGGCGCAGCCGGTCATGGCCATCTCATCGGACCCGCTGGTGCCGCCCGACCCGCTGGTACGGCTGGTCAGGCCGGACGAGCTGAACACGCTGCTGCCCGCGTCCGTGGCCATGTTCACCGAGGAAGTGGGCGTCTCCCCGGTCGGCCCGGACGGGGGAGCGGCGTACCGGGCCCGGGTCGCCGAGCTGATCAGGGCCGGCCGCTCGTACGCCAGGATCGAGGACGGCCTGGTGGTGTTCAAGGCCGAGATCGGCGCGGTGACCCCGCTGGCCTGCCAGGTCCAGGGCGTGTGGGTGCCGCCGGAACTGCGCGGCCGCGGGCACGCCTCTCGCGGGATGGCGGCCGTGGTCGCGCACGCGCTGCGCTCGGTCGCGCCGGTTGTCTCGCTGTACGTCAACGACTTCAACATCCCGGCTCGTGCGGCCTACCGCAGGGTCGGGTTCGCCGAGGCCGGCACGTTCATGTCGGTGCTGTTCTGAGCCCGTCGCCGCCCGCAGAAAAACGGGATGACTGGCCTGCTGCGCTTTGCTAAGCTCCTGTGCCCTTGCGCCACCGCTCCGGCGGCATCCCACCGCTACCAGCCGCGCCGGCTCGCGCACGATGGCCCGGCGCGGCCTCCCGCACGCCCGCCACCCGCACCCATCACGGAGGTGATCAGCCATGCCATCGGGCCCGCAGGAGGATCCGGGCGGGGACGATCCCGTCCTGGTCGCCGAACGGGACCATCTGCGCAGCTCGCGCGCGTTCCTGCGGCTCATGCGCGAGAACGTGCTGTCGCTGCGCGCTCTCGGCGGCGACCCGGTCTCCGAGGAGTACCTCAAGGCGGACCTGCACCGCCGCGCCGAGGCCCTGGTCGACCTGCCGGACACGCCGCTGTTCTTCGGCCGGCTTGACTACGCCGTCTGGGTAGACGACGCGGGCGAGGCAGCATCGGGAACGCAGTTCCACATCGGCAGGCGGCACGTCCACGATCCGGACGGGCGGCCGGTTGTCATTGACTGGCGCGCTCCGGTGTCCCGGCCGTTCTACCGGGCCAGCCCGGCCGACCCGATGGGCCTGGCTCTCCGGCGGCGGTTCGGGTTCTCCGGCGGTGAGCTGACCGCGTACGAGGACGAGGACTTCACCGCGGCCGCGCGCGCGGAATCCGCGCCGGGTGCCAGCCGCATCCTCATCGAGGAGATCGAGCGGCCCAGGTCGGGTCCGATGCGCGACATCGTCGCGACCATCCAGCCGGACCAGGACGATATCGTGCGGGCCGAAGCCGACCGGACCGTCTGCGTGCAGGGCGCGCCCGGAACCGGCAAGACGGCCGTCGGGCTGCACCGCGTCGCCTACCTGCTGTACGCGTACGCCGAGCGGATGCGCCGCGGCGGCGTCCTGGTCGTCGGGCCGAACCGCGCCTTCCTCGCCTACATCCGCAACGTGCTCCCGGCCCTCGGCGAGCTGGACGTGACCCAGCTTTCGGTGACCGACCTGCTGGCCACGGTGCCGGTGCGGGCGGACGACCCCGAGCCCGCGGCCCGGGTCAAGGGCGACGCGCGGATGGCCGAGGTGCTGCGGCGGGCGCTGTGGCTGCAGATCCGTGAGCCCCAGGGCGAGGCGATCATGGTTGCCCGCGGCTCCCGGCGCTGGCGAGTGTCGGCCCACGAGCTCGCCCTGCTCGTCGAGGAACTGCGGCTGCGCGGCGTCCGGTACGGAACCGGGCGGGAGATGCTCTCGCACCGCATCGCGCACGTGATCCTGACCAGGATGGAGGCGGCCGGCGAGCCCTGCGACGACCGAACCCACGAGGCGGTGCGCCGGACCGCGCAGGTGCGCGCCGCGGTCAACGCGATCTGGCCGAAGGTGGATCCGGTGCGGCTGGTGTTCGGCGTTCTTTCCGACCCCGGCCTGCTGTCAAGGGCGGCCGGTGACCTGCTCGACCCCGGCGAGCAGGCCGCGATCGGCTGGGCCAAACCGCCGCGGGCGCCTGGTTCGGCGCGCTGGTCGGCCGCTGACGCGGTGCTGATCGACGAGGCGCGCGACCTGATCGAGCGGACGCCGAGCCTGGCGCACGTGGTCGTGGACGAGGCGCAGGACCTGTCGCCGATGGAGTGCCGTGCGCTCGGCCGGCGTTGTGCCACCGGCTCGGCCACCGTGCTCGGCGACATCGCCCAGGGCACCACGCCCTGGGCCACGGAAAGCTGGCAGCAGATGCTCGCCCACCTCGGCAAGCAGGACGCGGGACTGCGGATCCTCGACACCGGCTACCGGGTACCGCGCCAGATCCTTGACTTCGCCAGCAGGCTGCTCGCCCAGATCGCCCCGGGCCTCGAGCCGGCCAGCTCGGTGCGGCAGGACCCGGGCTCACTCGTGATCACTCCGGCCACGGCGGACACGTTTCCGGACGCGCTGGCGGCCGCGTGCGCGGACGCGCTGACCCGGCCCGGCTCCGCCGCGGTGATCGCGGCCGACGACCAGGCCGGCGAGCTGTCCGAGGTCCTGGACAAGGCCGGCCTGGCGCACGCGGCTCTTAGCGCGGACGGCGACCAGCTCCTGAACGGCGACAGCGACAGCCAGCCCCTGACCGTGGTGCCGGTCACCCTGGCCAAGGGCCTGGAATTCGACCAGGTCATCGTCGTCGAGCCGGCCAGCATCGCCGCCAGCGAGTCCCGCGGCCTGCACCGCCTCTACGTAGCCCTCACCCGCGCCGTCTCCCGCCTCACCGTCATCCACACCACCCCGCTCCC
>JASHOI010000578.1 GCA_030041195.1 Streptosporangiaceae bacterium
CGCCGCCCCGTCGTCGAGGCCGCCCTGGCCGCGGCCGCGATCGGCGGGCTCGTGCTGCTGCACCAGCAGGGCCTGCCGGCCGCTGCAGGCCTCAACCTTTACACCGGCGCGGCACCGGTGCTCATCGCGGTGCTGGCGGCCGTGCTCGTCCTGCGGCTCTACCCGCTGGCGCCGCGGGCGCTGCTGCGGCTGTCTGCCGCCCGGCGCGGTGTGGCTGGCTTCGTCGCCATGGCCCAGGCTGCCCGCGCCTCGCCCGCTGCCGTGCTGCCGGCGTTCACGCTCGTCCTCGCGCTCGGCGTGGTCGCGTTCGGCGGGATGGTGCGCGACGCGGTGCAGCGCGGCCAGGTCGCCGCGTCGTGGCAGGAAACCGGGGCCGACGCGGTGATCGACGACTCCGCATCGCCCGCCGGGGTGAGCCAGGGCGCGCAGCGGGTGATCGCGGCCGTGCCCGGCGTGCAGCACGTGGCGGCCGTCACGAGCCTGCCCGGCACGCTGTCGTCCGGAGCCGGAGTCGAGGTGATCGCGGTGAACCCGGCCGGCTACGCGGCCCTGGTGGCGTCCACTCCGTGGCCGCGGTTTCCCGCGGCCGCGCTGCGGCCGCGTGCCGCGGCCGGCGGGCAGATCCCGGCGGTCGCCGCCACGGCCCTCGCCGCTGGCTTCCGCGCTGGCCCCGTGGAGCTTCCGCTGGGCACTGCCAGCACCCTGCACGTGCGCGTCACCGCCGCCGTCCCCGCCACCCCAGCCATACCCGGCCAGGACATGTTCGTTGTCGTGCCGTCATGGGCGCTCAGCAGGCTGGCTTCCCCCAGCCAGCTTCTGGTCACCGGCGATCTCGACCAGCAGGCCCTGGCGGCGGCCGTGCACCGGACGCTGCCGCACGCGGTGATCACATTCCGCACGGCGGCGCTGGCCGCGCTGGCCGACTCCCCGCTGCAGCAAGGGGCCGATACCGACTTCGCGCTCGGCACCGCCGCCGCTGCCGGTTACTGCGCGCTGATCCTCTTGCTCGGCCTGGCGGCCGAGGCGGGAGACCGGGAGCTGCTGCAGGCGCGGCTGACCGCCATGGGCCTGGGGACGGGGCAGGCCCGGCGGCTGGCCGTCCTCGAGGGTCTGCCCGCGACGCTCGCGGCCGTCGCCGCGGGCACCGCGTGCGGATGGGCACTGGCCCCGCTGATCGGGCCCGCCCTCGACCTGTCGGTCTTCACCGCGGGCGAGGCCAGCGCGCCGATTCGGGCCGACCCCGCTGTGCTGGTCGTCCCGGCCGCCGGCCTCGTGCTGCTGGCGCTGGCGGTGCTGGCGGTCCACGCTACCGCGGCCCGGCACCGCGGCCTGGCCCGCGCGTTGCGGACCAGCTACCACGTTTGGAGGTGATGCCCGATGGCGGCAGCCGCGGGCGGCGACTCCGGCCTCGAGGCCGAAAACCTGGCTGAGCTGAGCAGACAGGTGGCACCGGGCGGCGCCGGGTACGGTGACGACGCGCTGATCGCCTGTGACCGGGTGGTCCGGATCTACGCTGCCGAGGGAGTCGATGTGCAGGCCCTGCAGGGCCTGGACCTGCTGGTGGCCGAGGGAGAGCTGACCGCGATCGTGGGGGCCTCGGGCAGCGGGAAGTCAACGCTGATCAATATCCTGGCCGGCCTCGACGTCCCGACCGCTGGCTCGGTGCGCGTCGCCGGCCAGGATCTTGCCGCGCTCAGCGCCAGGGAGCGGGTTGCCTACCGCCGGGCCACGGTCGGCTTCATCTGGCAGGAGACTTCCCGCAACCTGCTGCCCTATCTCACCGCGGCGCAGAATGTGATCATGCCCATGCGGCTGCGCCGCACCGGCAGGCGCGAGCGCGCCAGGCGGGCCGGCGAGCTGCTTGACCTGCTCAGCGTCGCGCACTGCGCCGGGCGCAGGCCAGAGCAGCTGTCCGGAGGTGAGCAGCAGCGCACGGCCATCGCGGTCGCGCTGGCCAACCGGCCCAGGGTGCTGCTGGCGGACGAGCCGACCGGCGAGCTGGACACCGCGACCGCCGCCGACGTGTTCGGCGCGCTGGCCACCGCCAACTCCGAGCTTGGGGTCACCGTCCTGGTCGTCACGCACGACCCGGCCGTGTCCGGCAGGGTCCGGCGCACGGTCGCGATACGGGACGGCAGGACGAGCACGGAGACCCGCCGGCACACCGCCGCTGGCCAGGACGGCAACGCCACCGAGCACGCGGTGGAGTACGCGGTGCTCGACCGGGCCGGCCGGCTTCAGCTGCCGCGCGACATGATCGAGCCGCTTGGCATGCGCGATCTCGTGCGCCTGGAAGCCGAGCCCGATCACATCGGCGTCTGGCCGGAGTCGCCATGAGCCAGCCAGCGCCGGTGGCCGAGGTGCGCGCGGTGAGCCGCACCTTCGGCGCCGGCCATAACGCGGTGCACGCGCTGCGGGAGGTGTCGTTCACGGTGCCGCGCGGCCAGCTCGTGGCGCTGCACGGGCGGTCCGGATCGGGCAAGACCACGCTGCTGAACATCACCGGAGGGCTCGACCGGCCGGACACCGGGCAGGTGCTGGTGGCCGGGCACGAGCTCACCGCGATGAGCGAGCGCGACCGGCGGATGCTGCGCCGCACCACCGTCGGGTTCATCTTCCAGTCCTTCGGACTGATCCCGATCCTGTCGGCGGCGGAGAACGTAGGCATCCCGCTGCGCATCGCGGGCAGCGTGCCGTCGGGCCGCGAGCAGCGGGTCAGGCTCATGCTGAGCCTGGTCGGCCTGGCCGATCGCGGCCGCCAGCGCCCCGGGGAGCTCTCCGGCGGCGAGCAGCAGCGCGTCGCCATCGCCCGTGCCCTCGCCGGCCGGCCCCAGCTGCTCATCGCGGACGAGCCGACCGGACAGCTCGATTCCGAAACCGGCCGCCAGATCATGCGGTTGCTGCGCACCGCGATCCGGGCCGAGGGAGTCACCGTCCTGGTCGCCACGCACGACCGGGAGCTCATCGACCTCGCTGACACCGTGCTGTCGCTGGCCGACGGGCGGATCGCCCCGGACCTCGCCTAGCCGGACCGCCATGACAGCGATGAGGCGGGCTGGCAGGATGGCCGGGGTGAGCTCGCTGATGCTGCTGGACTCGGCCTCGATGTACTTCCGGGCGTTCTACGGCGTCCCCGACACGGTGACCGCGCCGGACGGCACACCGGTGAACGCGGTGCGCGGGCTGCTTGACATGATCGCCCGCCTGGTCCGCGCGCGCACGCCGACCAGCCTGGTCGCGTGCATGGACGCGGACTGGCGGCCGGCCTTCCGGGTGGCGGCGATCCCGTCCTACAAGGCGCACCGGGCCAACCCGGACGGCACCGAGCAGGTGCCCGAGGCCCTCACCATCCAGATTCCGGTCATCGAGGAAGTGCTGGCCGCCGCCGGGGTGGCCATGGCCGGAGCCAAGGGATACGAGGCCGACGACGTCATCGGCACGCTCGCCGCACGGGCCAACGAGCCCGTCGACGTGGTCACCGGCGACCGGGACCTGTTCCAGCTCGTCGACGACGGGCGGCAGGTCCGGATCGTCTATATCGCCCGTGGCGTGGCCAGGTTTGAGGTGGTGGACGAGGCAGCGGTCACCGCCAGGTACCAGATCCCCGGCCGGGCCTATGCCGCCTTCGCCACGCTGCGCGGCGACCCGAGCGACGGGCTGCCCGGCGTCGCCGGCGTGGGGGAGAAGACCGCCGCAGCGCTGGTGCGGGTGTTCGGCACGGTCGAGGCGATGCTGACCGCGCTGGACTCCGGCCACGGCGGGTTCCCGATGGGCACCCGGGCGAAGCTGGTGCAGGCACGGGATTACCTGCGGGCGGCGCTGCCGGTGGTGCGCGTGGCCGACGATGCGCCGGTCCCGGCGGTCGACGGGCGGCTGGGCAGGCCGCCGGCCGACCCGCAGCGGCTGGCCGAGCTTGGCGAGCGCTGGAACCTCGGGTCGTCGCTGCGCCGCGCGGTCGCCACGATCGCCGAGCCCGCTGACTAGAGCACCTGGACGGCCACCAGGCAGGTGTCGTCTTCCAGGTCGGTGGCACCGAGGGCGGTCAGCGCGGCCTCGATCGCGTGCTCCGGGTCGGTGATCCCGCGCACGGCGGCGGCCAGCATGGCCGGTCCGTCCGCGACGGACCGGTCCCTGCGCTCGATCAGCCCGTCGCTGTACAGCAGCAGCAGGTCGCCGGGCGCCAGCGCCAGCACCGCCGCCGCGTACTCCTCCTGCCCCGCGCCCAGCAGGATCCCGGCGGGCGGGTCGAGCGGCCGCGCCCACGAGCCGCGGACCAGGACCGGCGGCGGATGGCCGGCCTGGGCCCAGGTCAGGGTGCGGCTCCCCGGGTCGAAGTAGCCGGCCACCACCGACGCCGTGTGCTCGGGCGCGACGTGCCGCACCAGGTCGTTGAGCCAGCCGACCAGGCGCTCCGGCGGCGACCCGGTGATCGCAAGCCCGGCCAGGGCCCCGCGCAGCCTGGCCATGCCCGCCGCCGCGGCCAGGCCGTGCCCGGCGACGTCGCCGAGCGCGATCAGCACGTGGCCGCCGGGCATGTCGGCGGTTATGTACCAGTCACCGCCGACCCGGCCCGCGCGGGACGCCGGCAGGTAACGCACCATCGTGCGCAGCCCGGGCAGGTCGAATGGCTCATCGTGCAGCGGCAGAATGGCATGCTGCAGTTCCAGGGCCACGTGACGCTCTTCGGCCAGTTCGGCCGCGAGCCTGGCCTCGGCCGCGAGGCCGGACTCGGCACCGTTCGCGGGCGGAACCGCGAGGCCGGGCACCGCGGCAGCGTGCGCCGAAACCGCCGCCCTCGTTGGGCGGTCTGGCGGAACTCTCATGGCGTTAGTTGTTGTCGCGGGTGGCGTGTGGTCAGCTTTCGTGCACTTAGCGTGAGGCATCTGGTACCTCGCTGTCTAGATGCGTGCACAATTCTCACGGGTGAGATGATGCCGACGCAAGGGAACTGCGGAGATCGGCCTCGACGGGGAGCGGAGGACGTGATGGGAACCGACCGGGCCGACAGCGGCCTGTACCCGGCGGACCGGCTTGAGCAGGCCGCGGCGGCGGCCGCCGAAGCCGGCCTGGCCGCGCTGCTGCTCACCCCGGGCCCGGACCTGCGGTACCTGACCGGATACGACGCGCATCAGCTTGAGCGGCTGACCTGCCTCGCCGTGCCGGCCGCCACGGCCGGTCAGGAGCCGTTCCTGGTCGTGCCCCGGCTCGAGCTTCCGGCCGCGCAGGCGTCGCCAGCGGGCGGCATGGGATTCGAGATCATCCCCTGGGACGAGACGGACGACCCGTACGCGCTCGTCGCCAAGCGGCTCGGCGCGGTGCCCGGCGCGGTCGGACTGTCCGATCGCATGTGGGCGCTGATGGTGCTCAGCTTCCGCGGCGCGCTGCCCGGCACCGACCAGCAACTGGCCAGCCTCGCGCTCAGCGGGATGCGGATCCGCAAGACACCCGCCGAGGTGTCGGCGCTGCGCGCGGCGGGCGAGGCCATCGACCGGGTGCACGCGCGGGTGCCGGGTTGGCTGCGCGCGGGCCGCACCGAGCGGCAGGTCGCCGCCGACATCGCCGACGCGATCATCCAGGAGGGTCACGCACGGGTCGACTTCACGATCGTCGGCTCCGGCCCGAACGCGGCCAGCCCGCACCATGAGGTCTCCGACCGGGTCCTGCAGCGAGGCGACGCGGTCGTGGTGGACATCGGCGGAACGATGCCGAGCGGGTATTGCTCCGATTGCACCCGGACCTACGTGATCGGCGAGCCGCCGCCGGAGTTCGCGGCCTATTACCAGGTGCTGCGGGACGCGCAGCAGGCGGCGTTCGCGGCGGTGCGCCCGGGCGTGGCCGCCGAGGCGATCGACGCCGCCGATCGCGAGCCGATCGCCGCCGCCGGCTACGGCGAGTACTTCGTGCACCGGACCGGGCACGGGATCGGCCTCGAGACTCACGAGGATCCCTACATCGTGGCCGGGAACACCGAGCCGCTGCAGCCGGGCATGGCGTTCTCCATCGAGCCGGGAATCTATCCCGGGCCGCACGGTGCCAGGATCGAGGACATCGTGATCTGCACGGAGCAGGGAGGCGAGCGGCTGAACAACGTCAGCCGCGAACTGGTGTGCGTGGACGTCCGCTGACGCGCGGTCAGGCTGCGGCCTGGGGGCGGCCTATCGACAGCCCGCTGTCGGGGTCAAAGAACTGCAGGTTGGACGTGTCGACCGCGAGCTCCGCCGGCTGGCCGGCCCGCACCTTGCTGCGCGCCGCGACCCGGGCGGTCCACAGCGAGCGGCCGCCTTCCAGCGGGATTGCCTCGTCCTCGTCGGTATCTGCGGCCGCGTCGGCGATCCCTGAGTGCTGGACCTGCGGTGCGTCGATGGTGAACAGGACGTGGATCTCGCTGCCCAGATCCTCGGTCACACCCGCCGTCACCGGCATCCGCGCCCAGCCCGCGTCGGCCAGGCTGGCATCCTCGAAGTCCGACGGCCGGATGCCGAGGATCACCTCGCGCCCGATGTAGCCGTCCAGGCCGGGCCTGGCGGCGATCAGGTCCTCGGGGACCGCGAGCCGGTGGCCGGCAAACGTGACCGCTGGCCCGTCGTCACGCACCAGCCGCGCGGTGACGAAGTTCATCGCGGGCGACCCGATGAAGCCGGCCACGAACAGGTTCACCGGGGCGTTGAACAGCGCCTGCGGCGTGTCGGCCTGCTGCAGCTTGCCCTCGCGCAGCACGCAGACCCGCTGCCCGAGGGTCATCGCCTCCACCTGGTCATGGGTGACGTACACCGTGGTCACGCCGAGCCGTTCGTGCAGCTGGGACAGGGAGGCGCGCATGGACACACGCAGCTTGGCATCCAGGTTGGACAGCGGCTCGTCCATCAGGAACGCCTGCGGTTCGCGGACGATGGCACGGCCCATCGCCACCCGCTGGCGCTGGCCGCCGGACAGCGCGGCAGGCTTGCGCTTGAGGTAGTCTTCCAGGCCGAGCATCTTGGCCACCTCGGTGACCCGGCGCCGGATCTCGGTCTTGGGCGTCTTGCGCTGCTGCAGCCCGAAGGCCAGGTTCTGCTCCACGGTCATGTGCGGGTACAGCGCGTAGTTCTGGAACACCATCGCGATGTCGCGGTCCTTGGGCGGCAAATCGTTCACGACCCGGCCGCCGATGGAGATGGTCCCCGAGGTGACCTCGTCAAGACCGGCGATCGACCGGAGCGCGGTCGACTTGCCGCATCCGGACGGCCCGACGAGCACCATGAACTCGCCGTCGGCGATCTCCAGGCTGAGCCCGTCGACCGCCTTCACCCCGCCCGGGTACACCTTGTCAACCTGGTCCAGCACGATCTGCGCCATTGGCTGCTCCCGCTCGCCTCGCCTGCTCCGCCGCCGTGTCTGCCGGAGCGTATCCCGTTTGTTACCTGCATGTTAAGGTGCGCGATGCTGGTGTTACGAGAGCGTAAAGGGCGATATCGGTCTGTTATCTCGGGCTTTGCCGCTGTCCGCTGGGAGTGCGGGCGCCACGGCCGTCGGCAGGTCCCGCTACCGTATCCGCGTGGAGGAGATCAACCGCACCATCATCTCCCTGCTGGCCAGCGACGGCAGGATGAGCTTCACCGAGCTGGCGAAGCGCACCGGCCTCTCGGTCTCGGCTGCGCAGCAGCGGGTGCGCCGGCTGGAACGGCGTGGCGTGATCAAGGGGTACGCGGCGATCATCGACCCGGAAGACGCCGGGCTGCCGCTGACCGCGTTCGTTTCCATCAAGCCGTTCGACCCCGCCGCACCCGATGACGCACCGCAGCGGCTGGCGCACTTGACCGCGATCGAGGCCTGCCACAGCGTGGCCGGGGAAGAGAACTACATACTCAAGGTCCGGGTGGCGACCCCGGCCGAACTGGAGGACCTGCTGCAGGAGATCCGCTCCGCCGCCAGCGTGTCCACCCGCACCACCGTGGTGCTGAGCACCCCGTACGAGAACCGTCCGCCGAAGGTGTGACTCCCGCTGCCCGCCCGTGCCGCTACGACGCTACGGCGAACACCCGCAGCCGCTCACCGGCGCCGACGGCCACGCTGCCCGCGGCGATCATCGCGGTGCCGTGGTAGACGTCGGCGGCCGTGATCAGCTCGTCGGCGCTGGCGGCGACCACGGTCGCGCCGCAGAGCAGCGAGTGGTCGAGCAGGGCGGTGTACGACCGGCCGTCGCCCACCGGCGGAGCGGCAAGAACAACGTCCTTCTCGCAGACCCCGGCCTCGATCTCCAGCCGCCGCAGCAGCCCGGACATGTCGTAGTGGCTGACCGGCGCCGGGCTGAGCATCCCGTCCGGGTCGCGGGCGTACGGCAGCAGCGCCGGGTCCTGCGGCCGGGCCGCGGCCGGCTGCAGGGTGCCCATCCCGAGCAGGGCGCTGAACTGGATCGTGCCGGGCGACTCGCCGAATGAGATCACCTGCCGCACCCAGGACCGGTCCGCGGCGGCGAGCGCGGAACTGGCCAGCGGCGGCGCGGTCAGCAGCATCCGCGCACCGCAGTCCGCGAGCTGGCCGGCGATCTCCGGCACGGTGAGCCCGGTGGCGACCGGCGTGGGCACGCCCCCGGCGGCCCGGATGGCGTGCGCCGCGAACACATAGCAGGCCGCATCGGGAACGTAGACGCCGATGACATCGCGCGGCTGCAGACCGCGCCAGGCCAGGCCGGCCGCGGCCGCCTGCACCGTGGCCGCGAGATCCGCGTATCCGCATGCGGGGTCCGCTGGGCCGCCGACGAGGGCCCGGTGCTCTCCGCGGGACGGTGCCACGGCCAGCAGCCGCTGCGTAACCGTGGCCTCGCCGAGCGGCGCCTCACTGCCCATCGTCATGAGCTGGGAACCTCCAGATGCGGACAAGGCTCAGCCCCCCGTCGCCTCGACGTTACGGCCCGGTACCGGCGCACCGCATCGTCAGGACTATGTAGTCGGGTATGTAGCCGCCGCCGGCCCGGCGCCCGTACGGGCCGGTGGCGGGAGCGCGTGCGGGCCCGGCAGGTGCCCGGGCCCGCATGCGAGAGCCTGGCCAAGGCCGGACACCCCCCTCCTGATGGCCGGAGCGAGTCCAGGGCCCCGCACTTGCGCTCTGACCATCACGTTAGGCAGCCCGGTGCAATTTCACATGCCCAGAATTGGCCATCCGGATGTGCATTCTGCGGCGGCGCCGCATGTGTAGAGCGGGCGGCGGATATGTAGGCGCGTGCCGGCCCGGCGGCTGCTAGCCGGGGCCCCCGGACTCGCGTTGCGCCGCCCACGCGGCGACCTGTGCCCGGGAGGTGAAACCGAGCTTGCTGAAGATGTTGGCGACGTGTCTTGCCGCGGTGGCCGGGCTGATCACGAGCTCATCGGCGATGCCGCGGTTGGACAGGCCGCGGGCGATCAGCCCGGCAATCTCGAGCTCGCGTGGGGTCAGCGTGGTGGTGGCGGCGGAGCTGATCGGCGCGGCCGCCTGCGGCGGAACCCCATCCCTGGCCGCGTCGGGCAGTTCGCCGCCGCCGGCCGTGACCGCGAACTTGACCGCCTCGTGCGCGCCCATCGCCGCG